>JAAZGI010000195.1 GCA_012511315.1 Clostridium sp. | reverse complement strand
CAAGGACCACTTGGCAGAGAAGATAAAATTAACACCTATAGTGGACAATAAAAAACAGAAATAAAAAAGAAGAAGAAGGGAAAGGTTTGCCACTAGTGGAAAGCCCTTCCCTTCTTGTTTGGGATCATACTCAATTTTAACGGGTGCACTATTTGTCAGCCTAGTTTCGTATAAATGAAGCCGATAAGAGACGTGATTCCGGCTTATGACGCTGCAAGACAGAAGGTGCTCTTAGGACTTCATGAGAGAAGAAAATTTGGAGAAAATCCTTTTCTGAGGTGAATCAGTTACTTTAGATTTTCGATGTCTTTGGCAATAAGGTCTAACGCTATATCACTTTCAGGTATAGGGAAGCCTATAAAACAATGCAATTGCTTATCAAATATGTGGAAAGATACCTTAAGATCTTGTTCTTGGCAGAGATTTTGATATTTAAGAATATCCGCATACAGAATATCCCGGGTCCCTGTGATGACCGACAAAGGGGGTAATCCGGGTAGTTTTCCATAGATGGGACTAACCAAAGGATCTTTTGAATCAAGATTGCCTGCATACTCACGACCTTGAAAAGCCAGTTTTTCAATGTTCAAAATAGGGTCACGCGGTTGAACTAGCTGCATGCCCATGTTGCTGTTGGTAATATCCAGCCAAGGTGAGATTAAAAAGCCTTGTCTAGGTAGGGGGAGGTTTTGATCACGCAAAACCTGAAGTAAGGCCAGAGCTAATCCACCTCCAGCCGAATCACCCATTATAATGATTGATTCAGATGAGACGTTATGATGTTGAATTAAATCTATATAACGGTTTAGAACCATTTTATGGACATCCTGAGCGTCATAACTAGGAGCCTTTGGATAAACCGGGACCACAATTTGACAGTTTAATCGGTCGGCTAATTTTCTGAAAAACTTGAAGTAGAAAAGGTTCGGATCTTGCCAGTAGGAGCCCCCATGGAGATAAAAGATGGTATACTTACTCGGACTTGCCGGTGGTGTAACAACAAAGGTGTCTTGCTGGTTTGCAAACTCATGAAATCCATAGGTGCACCGAGCGGTTGAAGGGAGTTTATAAGGCTGTTTGCTTTGCATTAAGGCTTTCTGATAGGTTTTTTTATTCCTGTAATCGGTCTGTGGAATCCACTGAAGAGTATCCTCAATAAGTAAGCTGGTTATGCTACGATCTTCATCAGCAGCCTGAAGACCTTTGGCGATAACAGCTGCAGCAGAGGCAGTAGCTAATGCTAAAATAGCGATTTGTTTCCTTGATTGATTCATAGGTACTCCTTTTTACTCCTTATTTTAACAATTTATATGATTGCCGAAAATGCAGGGGAATTGATTGAATTGATTAAAACAACAATTTAGAAAAAGCTTCAGAGTATTAATTTGTGGTTTTAAGGGCATTCAACTTACTTTTTTAAGGGTGAATCCTTAAAAATGAATACTTAAAGCTTTTTATTTAATGGAACCTTTAAGTAACTTCTTAAAAATAACATCAGCTTACTTTATATAATAGTCGCAAACTCTTAAGTCTGCATCTCTTAGTAGAAGTATATATTCTTTCATACCGAAATAAGTTTCTACTGAAATTAATGCTAGATTCGTGTAAACTTTAAGTCGATTGAATAGCTAGTCTGTGAGAATCTGCAAACTTGAAGCATAATCTAGAATAGATCAAAATCATAAAAAACATGATTACCAGAAATTAGAGCGAGGATTTTTATGTTAAAACAAAGGGACCCAGTCCAAATCATTAGTTTACTACTTATTCTTATGATGAATATAAATAGTTTTTATTTGTTTGCCAAAGATAAAAGACAATCAAAGAAAAACAGTTGGCGAGTCAGGGAACGAAGCTTGCTCTTATTTACAATTTGTTTGGGAGGGATCGGATCATTTTTGGCCATGAAGTTTTATCGTCACAAAACAAAACATTTTCACTTTAATGTGATCGTTGGGCTGTCGGCCTTGGTGACTTTAGGGGTAATTTTTTGGATTGTTGAATGGAGTTTTTGATAATTAATTTATTGTAGTTGTATTCAAATAGCCCGTTGCAAAATTTGCAACGGGCTATTTGAATACAACTTTCAAAAAACGTTATTAATAAATCTGTAAAATGGATTCATTAATAGTACAAGTTAAATTAAATGAACTTTACAGCTGTACCGTAGGCAATAACTTCAGCTGCCCCAGCCATGATTGCGCTAGAAGCGTACTTAATATTAACCACAGCATCTGCACCCATTGTAGTGGCCTCGTCGACCATTCGTTTGGTGGCTAAGGCACGAGCATCATTCATCATATCATTATAGGACTGTAATTCTCCACCAATGATAGATTTTAACCCTTGAGTAATGTCGCGTCCGACATTTTTACTTTGGATGGTACTGCCTTTTACAAGGCCGAGCATTTCTAATTCTTTACCTGTTATATAATCAGTATTTACTAAGATCATCTTCTTCGCCGCTCCTTATTTCTTTAATGCGTTCATACAAAACATAGATACTTGTGCCAAATAGGGCTAATGGAATTATTCCTAGGACTAGTTTCATCCAGTTTTCAGGTATGATTGAAACTAGTCCAACAGCGTAGGTAATAAGATAGATGCCCAACAATAAGGTGATAATAATGGGCGCAATTATTTTTTTGAAATTCATTGAATTATTCCTCCCTACCTAGTTTAAACAAATCATACCATTCTCAGAAATCTCATACAAGCGAAGAGATCCTTCGGAAACTCTAATTTGGACTTTTTTTAAAATGCGGATTAACTACAAGGGCAAACAGTTGCCGTTTTGACGAGAATGTAGGACATAAGATCGTTAGAAACATTGAACCAATGAAGGCAAGTGGGGTCAGGGAGAAAACTTTGCTTGACATTGACAGGTACCTGTTGTATTATATAAGTACATTCGAACAGGTACCTGTTATAAAAAGGAGAAGATTAATTGATCGATAAAAATACAAACGAAGCAATGTTAGCATCCCTTGATCGAGTGATGCGTTTATTACGCCGTCGACCGGCAGGACGTCAACACTTAGGTAGGGGGACTTACCGCCTGTTATTGATGATTCAAAAAAATAATTTGATATCAACTCGGGAGTTAGCTCACTTATTAGGAATTCGTCCGTCATCTTTAAACGAACGACTAACGAGTTTAGAGGAAAAAGAAATTATTGCTCGCCGGCGAGATCCTAAAGATTTAAGGGTCTTTTTGGTTGAACTGTTACCAGCTGGTGAGATTTATTTAGAGAAAGTTCGAACGGAGCGTAATCAATTTAATGAAGCCGTGGGAACGATTTTAACGAAAGCCGAGGCGGAACAATTAATGCAATTGGCTGAAAAATTAGCTGATGGCATTGAAGCCTTTCCAGAAGAAAATGAAACCTTAGTTGGTAATGACAACCGGACAGAAACTAATGGGAGTCAGCCATTATGGAAATAAGGTCTAGTCGTCCGGTTCGGGGTGGTCGTGGCTTTTTATCCGAGGAAGAAAAGGCCAATCAACCTAAAATTACAAAAGAGCTACTTTGGCGAATTGCATCTTTCTTAAAACCATACTGGAAACAAATGGCTTTGGTAGGATTAGCCATTTTACTATCTTCGGTATTAGGTGTTCTACCAGCAGTGTTAACTGGGCGAATCATTGACGAAGGTTTAATTGGGCAAGATTTAAAACTACTGATTTGGCTGTTAGCTATTTCCTTTGGGGTTACCTTAAGCGCTAATCTGATTGGAGTTTTTGAAAGTTATCTTAATTCCTGGATTGGTGAACACATCACTTTTGATATGCGCAACCGGATGTATCGTCATTTACAATCTATGCCACATCAGTTTTTCACGACTAATAATCAAGGGGATATTATCACTCGAATGACCAGTGATATCTCAGGCGTCCAGCAAATTATTACTGGCACACTAACCAATATCCTATCCAACGTGATGACCTTGACGGTGGCTCTGGTAGCTATGTATCAAAAAAACTGGATTCTAGCGACGCTAGGAATTATGATTGTGCCTTTATTTACTTTACCAACTAAACGTGTAGGCAAAACCCGTTGGGGGTTGACGCGAGAAGTCCAGGCGCGGACTGATGAAGTCAATGGAATTTTAAATGAAACCTTGTCAGTTAGTGGTCAACTTCTCGTTAAATTATTTAACAAGGAAGAGGCAGAAGCTAACCGATATGAAAATATTAATCGGCAAATGGTTGGTTTGAATATCCGCGAGCGCATGGCGGGACGTTGGTTCCGCGTAGCACTTAGTACCTTTTCAAGTATCGGGCCTATGTTAATTTACTTAGTAGGTGGAGTATTAATGATTCGCACGGGTTCTGATTTATCAGTCGGTGATATTACAGTTATGGTCGCTTTATTAGGACGCATGTACTCTCCTGTTAATTCACTAATGGACATTCAAGTAGACTGGATTCGATCCCTAGCATTATTTACTCGGATTTTTGAGTATTTTGATTTATCGGTTGAAATTACTAGCCCAATTTCCGCGAAGGCTCCCAGTCGAGCTCAAGGTGAAATTAGGTTTAAAAACGTCAGCTTTTCCTATGAAACAAATCGTCCAATCCTTAAAGATATAAGTTTTTCCTTAAACAGTGGAAACAGCATTGCCATCGTGGGGCCCTCAGGCTCCGGTAAAAGTACCATCAGCCATTAGATTCCCCGCCTGTATGATGTAGACCATGGCAGCGTAAAATTTGACGGGATTGATGTCCGCGAGTTAGAGCTTGGTTGGTTACGTAGTAACGTGGCCATGGTGACTCAAGAAACTTATCTGTTTAATGGAAGCATTCGTGAGAATTTAATGTATGCAAAGTCTTCGGCCTCGGACCAAGAAATTATAACCGCCGCTAAAAAAGCTAATATTCATGACTTTATCATAAGACTGCCTCAGGGCTATGAGACGATGGTGGGCAACCGTGGACTCAAATTATCTGGCGGAGAAAAGCAACGTCTTTCAATTGCTCGAGCGCTCCTTAAAGATCCAGCCGTCCTGATTTTTGATGAAGCCACTTCTTCTTTGGACTCGATTTCTGAAAATCTGATACAACAAGCCATCGATCCCCTAATTACCACGCGAACTAGCATTGTAATTGCTCACCGTCTGTCAACCATTCTAGCT
>JAAZGI010000194.1 GCA_012511315.1 Clostridium sp. | reverse complement strand
TTCCATGTCTATTTCCATGTCTATTTCCATGTCTTATTATACTTCAAGATGTCTATAAACATTCAAAACTTCTTATGTATTTGACTAAAAAGGACTCCCTTGTTAGGAAGTCCTTTTTGTCTTGATTTAGCGTAAAGCAGCTCGTGGGCTTCTTCGGTGCCGGTTTACATTAAGCACCATTCCAATTGCCATCATATTAGTCACAAGAGAGGAACCCCCGTATGAAACAAAAGGTAGGGTAATTCCAGAAATTGGCATGATTCCAATGGTCATTCCTATATTCTGTAACACTGAAAATAGCAAGAGACCAAATACACCAGCAGCAATGGATTTTGAGAACTCATCTTGAGTCTTTCGAGAAATCACTATTAAACGCCAGAGGACGATGGCATAAGCAAATAGTAGCCCCATTGCCCCTACAAAACCGAAATTCTCACCTAGTACAGCAAATATAAAGTCTGTATAATTCACTGGAATCCAGTTGTAATAACCAGGTGATTCTGCACCAAACAATTGACCTGATCCGATTGAAATTCTGGCAGTATCCAACTGAAAGGTGTCATACGTAGAGGAATCATTGGATAAAGATAAAAAGGCATATATTCTGCTCCGCCAGTAGGCAGGAATTATATTTCCAGATAAGGCTATTACAATGGCTGAAAACAATAGTGCAAATCCACCAAATATGACGCGAAGTTTTAGTCCCATGACAAAAACGATGGATAAAACAATAAAAAAGGATACCATGGTTAATCCCATCTCAGGTTGCAACATCATGATTACCATTGGCAAAAGAGCATAGCCAACAACTTTAAAAAAGTTTTTGGGTTCATTAATTTTCCCGCGAATATCTTGCATGTTCTTTGATGTAATTAAAAGAATCGATAATTTAGCTAGTTCAGAGGGTTGCACTGATATAGGTCCTAATTGGAACCATCCGGTTGCGCCGTATCGTGAATCTGTAAAAAGAACAGCTATTAACAGTAGATTAACAAACCAGTAAAAATATGGAATCAGTGGAATCACTCTTTTATAGTCTAAAGCAATAATGATAAAGACAATCACCAAACTGACTGCCAAAAATATTAGTTGCATTTTTGCATAATGTGTTCCATATTTGGCCCTAGTTGAAATAAATATGTTATAAATACCAAAGGCTATCATTGCCATAACTGATATAAGTAGCACGTAGTCAATGTACAACAAATCCTTCCATCGGAAGTGGAACATTTTTTTTAATTGATTCATGAATTATTCGTTTCCTTTCCCGAAGTTTTGGAAAAACTTTTTTATTTTTGACAGTACATTCTCTGACTTATTGACCCCTTCGGTTCCATCCAAAGTTTCCTCTTCACCAAAGACTTCCTTTTCATCAAGGGTTTCTTTTTCTTCTGATGCTTCTATTTGATTTAAGGTGTGAGTGCCATCCAAACTATGCATTAGGGCAGAATCTAACTCTCGGTTTATCTTTTGAACTTCTTCCTTGATTTCTTGTGATACTTGTTCTGGTTTTCCTTGATTCATATGAATTCTCAAATCAGAGTCCCAAGAAATGCTGCCATAAAAGTCTTCTTCTATAAGGTCAAAGATCTCATCTAAATCAGCTAGTTCTGAAGGGTCAAAAACTTCTTTTTTTGAAATGATAAAACCTGATTCAACTCCGGCATGTCGAAGCTGGCCCAATAATTCATCCCCCGCACGTAACACTGCATTGTCTTGAGTTAAAACTAAAATTAAAGGAATCTTTTCTTTTGCTAAAAATCCAATGATTTGCTCATTGGGTCTACCCACATCCAAAACCATATCCAAATCTTTTTTATTAGCCTTCTCGGTCAGATTCAATAAAGCTAACTGATCTGGGCTGACACGGACCAGATTAGTATCTCCCATACCTTGAAGCTCAACAGAACATTCCTTCAGGTTTCCGTTAAATTCAGGGGGAACAATATGGGCCGTTCCACTATAAAGATCCAAAGCTGGATCAGACGATAGGTCAACTAATAAAGTTTTAGATAACTTGGCTCGTTCCTGACTTAGCAGGAGCGCAAAGGTACTAGAGCCTACCCCTCCCTTTGGAGCGGCGATAGAAATGATCATGGAGCCTCCTTTTACAACGATCAAAGTTCATTGATGAAACAAAGCGTTGCTTGTGACTAATGTTTTGTAAAAGAAAAACTGCTTGCGCAGTCTTTAAATAAGCCTTGTTCTCTTTTGTTGACGGATAAAAAGTTTCCGAGTTAAAAACAAAGTGGGCACGCCCAGAATTAAAACCATCAAGGTTAAAACGGGAATCACACGAACATCTTGCGGTAATCCAGTCAAGTAATTTACGCCAAAATGAACAAGGCATCGAAGAAGTGCAGCAGCTGCCATAATCAAAGCCATGAGCCAGTTCTTTTCTTGGCGTAAATAAGATTTGACTTGGTTTAAACCTAAGAATACATATAAATTAATTAACATGTTTAAACCAAATAAGTGATTGGAATACATATCAACTAAAAACCCAACCAAAAGAGCCATGATGATGGT
>JAAZGI010000193.1 GCA_012511315.1 Clostridium sp. | reverse complement strand
CAGATTTAGCAAGGGTTACAAGACTTTTCAAAGGAGCACGAACCCTTGCTACCAGCCCATGGACAAGCATTATCAAATTGATAATAATAAAGAGGAAATATTATGATATCTACTTATTACTTAAGGTCTGTTTGCTATTAACACTACAAAGAATCCGTTCTGTTATTGATTTTTCGTTAGTTTTTCAATATCTGACAAAAGGTAGGAAAAAATATCCTTTAAGCCTTATAAAATTTATAAACTATCATATCAAAAATGCAAATTTAAATAATAAAAAAGAAACTAAATACACTTAGCTTCCAAAATTCTAGCCCCTGCAATATTTTCAGTATTTTTCATGACCTTTTCCCATCAATAAAAACATCCTTCCTTGATTACAAGTGAAAGATGCCTTGTATTATATAGCACTATATTAATCCTTAGCTCCAACAATCTATTTGGCCCATCTAAATCCTATCTAAACCCCATCTAAAATTTCTATTTTTGGAATCATATTAACCAAAAATATAAAAAGGAAAACATCTAAAGATTAATCGGGATTCAAGCTTTCTTTTGAGTAATACAATTGACTGAATTCTTATTACATATTACCATCTAGATATTAGGACTATGTTAAAAAAAATACATAAACAAACAACTATACAGTCGTAAATTACAGCCTTCTGTGGAAGCATAAATTTGAAAATGAAAATGGTTCATTCTCTCTAGTCCGTTGGACCTATCGGACCTAGTTTATGCCACTAGAGATCATCACGAAGGCTATAACCAAATTCAGGCAAAACAAAATATATAAATAAGTGAGGGTTTAAATGAATTATTATGAGAAAGCGCTACTAGCTCATGAAGAGTGGGCTGGCAAAATAAGTGTTGAACTAAAGGGGAAACTTGAAAATCAAGAAGACTTGTCCATTGCCTACACACCAGGTGTTGCTCAGCCTTGTCTTGAAATCGAAAAAAATCCTGATGCTGCTTACAAATACACCTGGAAAGGCAATACCATCGCCATTGTCTCTGATGGCTCAGCTGTACTTGGTCTAGGCAACATTGGTCCTGCCGCTGCCATGCCGGTTATGGAGGGAAAAGCAGTCTTATTTAAACACTTTGGTGGTGTCAACGCTGTTCCTCTTTGCATCGATACTCAGGATCCTGAAGAAATCATTCAGTTTGTAAAAGCAATTGGTCCAACCTTTGGTGGAATTAATCTAGAAGACATCGCTGCTCCAAAATGTGTTGAAATTGAACGACGACTTATTGACGAGATGGATATCCCCATCTTCCACGACGATCAGCACGGCACAGCCATTGTCGTAACCGCTGCCATGATCAATTCCCTTAAGCTGGTGAATAAGAGGCCTGAGGACGTCACAGTGGTCGTCACAGGTACTGGAGCTGCCGGCTCATCTATTATTCGCATGCTCAAAGAATGGAACATCAAAGAAATCTATGCTTTCGCGTCCAAGGGCATCATTACAAAAGCTAATGCTGGAGACAACTTTGTAAAACAAGAAATTGCTGAAATGACCAACACAAAGCAAGAAAATCTCTCACTAAAAGATGCTCTAGCCAAGGCCGATGTTTACATTGGAGTCTCAGCACCTGGCATCATTACTGAAGAAATGATTGCTGGCATGAAAGATAATGCCATTGTCTTCCCTATGGCTAATCCAGAACCAGAAATTCACTATGAGGTTGCCAAACGTGCTGGAGCTCGTATAGTCGGTACTGGACGTTCAGACTTCCCCAATCAAGTCAATAACGTTTTAGCTTTCCCTGGTCTATTTAAAGGCGCACTTAAAGTTAGGGCCTCCAAAATAACATCTGAAATGAAAATGGCTGCAGCCCAGGGCCTAGCCTCTTTAATTAGCGAGACTGAACTAAACGAAGAGTTTGTTATCCCAAGACCCTTTGATCCAAAGGTAGCAGATGTAGTTGCAAAAGCTGTTGCTGATAAAGCGATTGAACAAGGCTTGGCTAGAGTCAATTTATAATCAATTATTATTCAAGCCCAAAATCTATCGCCTAAAGATACCGAGAAATCAAACATCTCGGTATCTTTTTTTCTTAAACTTTATTTTAATCATAAAAATGTGAGTTACGTTGAACCAGATTTTATCATTTCTGGTTCTTGGTTCACTAAAGCTCATGCTTATCTCTATTCTTTAGCCTATAGCATGTAGCTTGTAGCCCATAGTATATAGGCTAAAGGCCATAGCCCAGTTTGTTTTATATTAATATAAAACATAACCAATCTCATCATTCAAGCAAGCCCTCGCAAATATTTTACTAGGGCTATGAAAAATAATTTATAAAATAGAGCACAAATAAAGTCAAAAATAAAGTCAAAAAAATGAACAAAAAAACGGGCTAAATTAATCGGATTAGTAGAAATTCAATTCAGTTCAAACCAGATTATATTTCAGTTATTTTATTTAAATTCACTTTTACGAAAGTGATGGATCAGCAATCACGCGGATGGTTTCCCCTGCAAAACTCACCGTGTCACCTGGTCTTATTTTTTTAGAGCGTTGATTACAAACTTCACCGTTTAGGGTAACAAGTCCATCTTGAATAAAATGCTTAGCTTCACCTCCTGCTGAAACTAAACTAGCTAACTTTAGCAAGGAGTCAAGGCGAATAAATTCTGTGTTTATAGTTATATCTTGCATCTCAATCTACCTCGCAATCCGAACAGGTAATACAAGATATAAGCTCTTGTCATTGTCTTCTGGGCGAATGATGCAAGGCGAAATATTTGAGGTCATTTCCATAACTATTTTTTCTTCATCCATGGTTTTTAGAATGTCGATAATATATTTGGCATTAAATGCAATTTCTAGAGATTCGCCTGTCATTTCACAGTAAACTTCTTCTCTCATTTTTCCAAGTTTTGAGTTGGAGGTAATGATTAAGGTATTGTCCTCAAACTGGAATTTTATAAGATTGGATGTTGCTTCATTGGCCAAAACGGATGCACGTTCAGTTGCATCTCTAAATTCACTTTTATCAACGACCACACTGAGCTTAGTGTAATCTGGAATCATATTCTGGTATTTTAAATATTCTCCTTGGAGGAGTCTTGAGATAATTCGAGTATTTCCAAGTTCAAAAAGCACGTGGTTTTCGGTAAAGGCTAGGCGTACTGGATCATCAGTATCTTGAATGACTGATAATAAATCACGTAAGGTTTTACCTGAAATAACTCGTTTAATCTCAATATCTGTGTCTAAATCTTCTGTGATCATAGCCATACGATATCCATCTAGACCAACCATATTCAGCTTATGTTCACTGGTTTCAAAGAGCATACCCATGAGTATTGGTCTAGTGTCTTCAGTGGCAATGGAGGTTAAGACTCGACGAATCATGCTTCTAAGTTGTTTTTGACTAATGTCTAAAGAGGCTGTCTCTTCTACTTCTGGGAAAACTGGAAACTCAGTTGGATCCAGATATAAAAGATTTAATACTGATTTTTCAGCACTAATGGTGACTGTATTGTGATCAGCTGTTTCAAGGGTGATGATGTTATTTGGGAGTTTGCGTATGATATCACCAAACATTCTTGAATCTACAACGATTTTACCTTCTTCATGGATTTCTGTAGTGAATGAGGTCTCCATCGATACATCAACATCGGTTCCTCTTAAAATAAGTGATTGGTCTTTTGCTTCGATCAAGATACCTTCAAGGATTGGAATAGGTGATTTAGTAGCAATTGCCTTTTGAACAATGCTTACGGCATCGACCAGGTCTTTTTTATTAACTTTCAGAATCATAGTTATTCCTCCATCTGATTATGTTTATTATCAACAGGGTATAGTTTGGCCTTATTTATTATTTATTAGTTATATTAAAACAGCAGTATGTAGTAGGGCCTGTGAATATGTTGAAAAGCCCTTTAAACCGGCTTGGTGCAAGGGTTTTGACCTTGCGTAGACCTTGGGATAAGACAGGTATAAAATGAGTGGTTATCAACAGGCTTTTTAAATCCTTAGACCATCCACAGCTCAATTAACAGGCTTTCGGATAGTTTTGGGGATTAATTACTAAGCTTTTTAGTAATGTTATTTACGGTGTTTTTTAATGCTGCATCAGACTCGATGGCATCATTAATTTTAGTGTAAGCATGCATAACAGTTGTATGATCCTTATTGAACTCTTGACCAATTTTAGGTAGTGAAGTCGGTGTAAGAGTTCGGGAAAGATACATAGCTACCTGTCGAGGAAGAGCAATATTGCGGGTTCTTCTTTGCCCTTTCAGATCGTCGACTGTTAAATTATAGTAATTTGCGACGACTTCCTGAATGAGTTCAATAGAGAGTTCGCGATTTCTTGATTCAGATACAAGATCTTTTAAAGCTTCTGTTGCTAATTCAACAGTAATTTCTTCATCTGTTAGTCGAGCATAGGCCATAACCCGAATTAATGCGCCTTCTAACTCTCTTATATTAGATTTTATTTTTGTTGCTATATATAAGAAGATATCATTTGGAACGATGATTTGATCGGCTTCAGCTTTCTTTTTTAATATGGCAACCCTAGTTTCATAATCAGGAGCTTCGATGTCTGCGATTAAACCAGAAGCAAAACGTGTTCTTAATCGATCCTCTAAGGTTGGAATTTCATTAGGGGGTCGGTCGGATGAAAGAATAATTTGCTTATTAGAGTCTTTTAACTCATTAAATGTATGGAAAAGCTCTTGCTGGGTACTTTCTTTACCAGCAATGAATTGAATATCGTCAATTAAGATAACATCGACATTTTTACGGTATTTTTCACGAAAGGCTTCATTAGCATTGTTTTGAATGGAATGTATCATTTCATTCATGAACTTCTCACTGGAAACGTAAACGACACGCGCATTTTTATTATTTCGTCTAATTTCATGACCGATAGCATGCATTAGGTGATTTTTGCCTAAACCAACGCCTCCGTAAATAAATAAAGGATTATATGTTTCATTTGGGGAATCAGCTACTGCTAGACAAGCCGCGTGAGCAAATCGATTGGAATTTCCAATTACAAAGGTATCAAAAGTATATTTAGGGTTTAAACAACTAGCTTGATTGTCGTTATTTTCTGTAGTTTGGGCTGATTTTTTAGGTTTCACCACTTCTTTATTCTTTTTTTCTTCAAAAGAAAGTTCAGAATCAGGAATATCACCGATAATAATGTCTAATTTTAGGTCTTGTTTTGTTACATGGGCAACGGAATTTCTTAAAAGATCCATGTATTTTTGTTCAATGATGTCTCGAATCATCTTATTTGGAACACTAAGTTGTAGTGTTTGGTCTGAGATTTGTTCTGGCTTTATAGGTAAAAACCAGGTTTTAAAGCTGACCGGGGCCATAATTTCATCTTCTATAATCCTCAGTACATCCTGCCAGATGTCTTTTAGATTGTCCCTCATATTGATTAGTCTCCTTTAAACGTCTGTTGATAAGTGGAATCCACAGTTGTGTATAACCCGGGAAATAGATTGTTAAAGCAAGGATATGCACAGATAACTAATGACATCCTATCCACCGGGTGGTAAGATCGGCTATATAGTGAAATACTTTAATCACCTGCGGGTGGCTTAAATTTATCCAAAGTTATCTCACAAGTTATCCCCAAGATACCCACAGGCCTAGTTTTATCCACAGAGCCATGTGGGTAACAGGGGGTAAAATAAAATGAGGACCCCCTGAGAATCAAGTGATTCCAATGGGTTCCGCCTCTTTAGTGTTTTCATGATACCATACATGAGAATGTGAAGACAAGAAGTTATCCACAGTAATTTGGGCTAAAATACCGGAGACCCTATGGATAGAATATTTCTTGACATGGTAAAATGAGGTGAGTATAATAATAAGGTATCAATTAGAATGCATAAATTGCGAATTGACCTAGAGGAGGTGTATATATATGTGGATGACTTATCAGCCAAAGAAAAGACAAAGAAAGAAAGAACATGGATTCAGAAAGAGAATGGCAACTAAGAATGGTAGAAATGTTCTTAAAAGAAGAAAGCTTAAAGGAAGAAAGAGATTAACAGCTTAAGGGCCGCATTATGTGGCCTTTTCTTGTAAGAAAAGAGGATAACTTCTGTGAAACATGAAAGACTTAGAAAAAACCAGGAGTTCCGCACCGTATACAGAAGAGGTAGATCCTGCGCATGTGCCACATTGGTACTCTACAAACTGAAAAATCCGAGAAATGTATTGAATGGAGAGCCTTACAATCGAATAGGTATTTCTGTCAGTAAGAAAGTTGGAAATAGCGTCGTTCGCAGCCGTGTAAAACGGCTGATTTTTGAAGCCGCTCGACTTTCTAAGGATGAGACAGACAAAGGATATGACTTGGTATTTGTTGCTAGGAACCCAATTGTTGGCAGAACTTATCAGCAAGTGCTGTCTTCTGTCCGCTATTTGTATAAGAAAGCGGGAATCAAAAACAATGAAAAAAATATTAATCAGTCTGGTTAAGTTTTATCGGAAGCATATATCTCCGAATACAAGACCCAGCTGTCGGTTCATCCCCACTTGCTCCCAATATAGTTTGGAGGCACTGGAGAAATATGGAGCTCTTAAAGGTTCCTGGATGGCTGTGAAACGAATACTGCGGTGTCATCCCTTTTATAAGGGACCGATGTTTGACCCAGTTGATAAAAACTAGGAGGAAATCCGTTGCAACAGAGTATTAACAACGTATTCAGGTCTTTTTTTGAAATCCTGAATAATTTTTTGGGGGGCTTCGTAGCTGATCCTGGAACACGATGGGGTTTATCTATTGTGTTATTTACTATTCTTTTTAACTTTATCGTACTGCCATTAAACTGGAAAGCTATGATGAGTTCAAAGAAAATGAGTATGATTCAGCCCGAACTGAAAAAAATTCAGACTCGATTCAAAAATGATCCTGCTAAACTTCAGGAAGCTCAGTCCAAACTGATGAAAGACAATAATGTCAGTATGTTTGGTGGTTGTCTTCCCATGTTGATTCAGTGGCCATTATTTATTGCACTGTTCAATGTATTTAGATCATTAGCAGCTGACGGTACGATTACAGGAATGAGTTTTTTAAGTCCGCTAATCAAAAACTTAGCAGGAACTAATAACCTCCCTCTCACCATCTTAACCGTTATAACAATGCTTCTTTCATCTTATGTTATGCAAAAAGGTAATGAAAGAAATATGACGCCTGAAGCCAAAGCGCAGGCAAAGCAAATGAACACCATGAACTATGTGATGGCATTGATGATTGGTTGGTTTACTTGGTCGTCACCTGCAGCACTAGGACTTTACTGGATTACGGGAAACTTGTTTAGAATTGCTCAGCAGTTAATTATGAATAAAATCCAAAAGGATGAACCAGTTCAAATTATCGCGGCAGAAATTCCAGAACCAGCAAAGAAAACGAAAAGAAATAAGGTGATCAGAAAATAATGGAAATTATAAAAGTTACTGGAAAAACCTTGGATGAGGCGATTCAATCAGCCAAATCTAGTCTTGACTGCTCTTTAGATCAAATGGATTATAAGGTACTTGAAGAAGGTACAAGAGGAATCTTAGGTTTCGGAGCTAAGCCATATGTAATCGAAGCTTCTCGCAAAGAAGAACCTTTGACTGATAAAGTTAAAAAGTTTGTTCGGGTCGTTTTAGATGAGATGGGCTTAATGGCAGAAGTCAAAGTTCATGAAGAAGAAGAGAATATTTGTGTAAATTTAACAGGTCCTAAAATGGGATTAATCATTGGTTATCGTGGTGAAACCCTAGATGCTCTTCAATATCTTACGAATTTAGCCATTAATAGAGAAAGAAGTCGAGAAGAATATACAAGAATTATTATTGATACGGAAGGCTACCGAAAAAAGCGTGAAGAAACACTGAAACGGTTAGCTGAAAAGACAGCTTGGAAAGTCAATAAATACGGTAAAAGCATTAAATTGGATGCTATGAATCCTTACGAAAGAAGGATTATCCACTTCAAACTTCAGGATTATCCTGATGTTACAACTTATTCAGAAGGACAAGAGCCTTATCGAAAAGTTGTTGTGGCACCGGAAAAATAAGGAAAACTTATTTAAATATCGATTATTAGAGATAAAGACATTATCCAAAGTGGGTAAGGGTCTTTATCTTTTTTGTTGCAAATAAAAAAAGAAAAAGAAAAAGAAAAAGAGTCTTAAGAGAACCTTTTAAAGTGGGTTTTAGCAAACACGTTCATATATATTATAGGAATATGAAATAATCGCCTAGATGCTAAAGGTGATATATAATTAATATTCGTTATTGACCTCATAGAGTATAATGGGTAAAGAACGAAAAATACCAACCTTGACTTGAATTATTAGGCTGGTTTAATAAAATATATAAAAAGAAAGATATGGTGAGAAATATGTTCGATGATAAGACCATAGTAGGAATCGCAACATCGGCCAGTTTGAGTTCTATTAGTGTTATTCGCATTTCAGGTGAAGAAGCCTTAGATGTTACTGATAAAATATTTAGAGGAATCAATCAAAGACCGTTCATGGACATACGTCCTTTTTCGATTCGTTATGGTCACATATTAAAAGAAGATGAAAGTGTGATAGATGAAGTGTTAGTTAGTTACTTTAAATCGCCAAAAAGCTATACTGGTGAAGATGTTATAGAAATATCTTGTCATGGGGGTCCCCTCCCAGTTCGGTTGATTTTAGAGGAAATTCTAAAGCAAGGAGTGCGATTAGCCCAGCCAGGTGAATTTACAAAACGTGCTTTTTTAAATGGAAGAATTGACCTGTCCCAAGCAGAGGCTGTTATGGATATTATTGAATCCAGAACCGATGCTGCTCTTCGTTCTGCCAATGACCAAAGCCGTGGTTCCCTATCTCGCCGAATTATAGATTTAAGAGAGCGCTTAATGAATGTTATGGCAAAAATTGAAGTAACTTTAGATTTTCCTGATGACGATCTAGATCGTTCATCAGACCTAGGCTTGGCTGATGATTTGGAGCTAGTTAAACACTCAATAACTGAGCTTTTAAAAACCTCAGAAAAAGGTAAACTCCTTAGAGAAGGTTTAAAAGTTGTAATTGCCGGAAAACCAAATGTCGGCAAGTCTTCCCTACTCAATGCCTTATTAGATGAGCAGAGAGCTATTGTTACGGAAATACCAGGAACTACACGGGATGTTATTGAAGAATTTATCAATATAGAAGGAATCCCAGTACGATTAACCGACACGGCTGGAATTCGAGAAACTAAGGATTTAGTGGAATCCATGGGGGTTGAGAAATCAAGACAAAGCATAATAGATGCGGATTTGATTATCCTTGTTTTGGATCTTTCTCGAGAATTAAGTGATGAAGACCATGAATTATTAGATATTACCAAAGATCGTCGCCGAATTGTTCTTTTAAATAAAGAGGATTTGCCCAAAATTGCAGACATTCCAGAATCAATTTTAGAAGGAGCTTCAGTGATTTCAGCTTTAAATCATTTTGGTACAGATCGTCTCAAAGAACGGATTCATGAAATGACTTTGGGTGATTCAGTTGGATTTGATGAGACTTTAGTTACAGCTAGCCGCCATAAGGAAGCACTGCACAATGCCGAATCTTCATTAGAAGAAGCAGTAACAGCGATCCATCAAGGGATTCCAATGGATTTAGTAACCATCGATGTCCATGCTGCTTGGTCAGCTTTGGGTGAAATAACAGGTGATACATTACAGGATGATTTGGTAGATAAAATCTTTTCTGGCTTTTGTATCGGAAAGTAGGTAAATATATGCCATATATTGGTGAAACATATGATGTAATTGTAGTAGGAGGTGGGCATGCTGGAGCAGAGGCTGCTTTAGCACCTGCCCGCCTTGGTCTAAAAACAGCTTTATTGACACTTAGTATCGATTCCATTGCCTTTCTTCCCTGTAACCCAAACATTGGAGGGACAGCTAAAGGTCACTTGGTGCGTGAGGTGGATGCACTAGGCGGTCAGATGGGGCTAAATATCGATAAAACCTTTATCCAATCCAGGATGTTAAATACGTCTAGAGGACCTGCAGTTCATTCTCTGCGCGCCCAAGCCGATAAGAAAAGATATCAAAATGAAATGATTCAAACCCTTGAAAATCAAGAAAATCTTTACATATATCAAGTAGAAGCTACGGATTTATCCGTAGAAAATGGGACTATAAATGGTGTTATTACTAAAAATGGAGCACTTCTTGGAGCTAAAGCTGTTATTCTTTGTACTGGCACCTATTTAAAAAGTAAAATTATTATTGGTGAAACCAGTTATTTTGCAGGCCCAAGTGGTCTTCAGCCTGCGAATGACTTGTCGCAAAGTCTTCTTGATCTCGGAATTGAATTAAGACGTTTTAAGACAGGTACACCAGCTCGTGTACACCGTCGCAGTATTGATTTTTCAGTGATGGAAGAGCAAAATGGAGAAGAAGTTATCCACCCCTTCTCGTTTATGAATACAAGTCTTGAAAAAGATGATCAAGTGAGCTGCTACTTAACTTATACTTCTGAAAAAACCCATGACATTATCAGTAAAAATATTCATCGCTCGCCTATGTATAATGGATCTATTGAGGGCGTGGGTCCGAGATATTGCCCTTCCATTGAAGATAAGCTAGTCAAATTTCCTGATAAATCGAGGCATCAAATATTTATTGAACCAGAAACAGAGTTTGGTAGTGAGATGTATATACAAGGACTTTCAACATCACTTCCTGAAGATGTTCAAATTGAGTTTCTTCAGTCTGTACCAGGTTTAGAAAAAGCTGAAATTATGCGTCCAGGCTATGCGATTGAATATGATTGTATCAACCCATTGCAATTGAAACCAACGCTGGAATTTAGAAAAATAAATAATTTATATAGCGCCGGCCAATTAAATGGAACGTCAGGTTATGAAGAAGCAGCGGGACAAGGACTTTTAGCTGGTATTAACGCCAGTATGAGAATTTTGGGCAAAGACCAAGTGGTAATTGATCGCTCACAAGCTTATATTGGAGTTCTTATTGATGATTTAGTAACCAAAGGAACAGAAGAACCCTATCGCATGATGACAGCGCGTTCAGAATATCGTTTGGAACTTCGTCAGGACAATGCTGATTTACGATTAACTGAATTGGGTCGACACGTTGGTTTAGTTTCAGATCAGCGCTGGGATATGTTTATTGATCGAAAAGCAAAAATTGAGGCCGAAAAGCTTCGTTTAAAGGAAATTATTCTCACGGGTAAATCAGATCAAAATGAACTGATGAAAGACTTAGGGAGTACTGAAATTAAAAAAGCAACCTCACTTTATGAATTAATTAAGCGGCCTGAATTAAATTACGATAAGCTGGCCTTGTGCGATCCTGATCGACAGCCCCTTCGCCAAGATATTAAAGATGAAATAAATGTTCAGATTAAATACGAAGGATATATTGTAAAAGAGCAAATTAAAATTAAACAATTTAGAAAGTTAGAAAAAAGGTTAATCCCAGACAATGTTAATTATTTAACAATCAAAGGATTACGAACTGAAGCTCAGTTAAAGCTAGACAAGTTGCGACCTTATAATTTAGGACAAGCCTCAAGAATATCAGGTGTATCCCCTGCTGATATTAATGTTTTACAGATTTATATGGAATCCAGGAGGGCTAATGAATAAAAATCATGATCTATTGAGGAGAATTGCAGATCCTTTAGAACTAAATGTTTCACGTGAAACATTCGAGAAATTTATTATTTATAAAGACCTTCTTAAAGAATGGAATCAGAAGATAAACTTAACAGCAATTACTGACGATGATGAAATATTCTTAAAGCATTTTGCTGATTCTATCTCTATATTTCATTTAAAAGAAGTAAAACAAGCTAAAACAGTGATAGACGTAGGTACAGGTGCAGGATTTCCAGGATTACCTATGAAAATTATTAATCCTTCATTAAAATTAACTTGCTTGGATCCTTTAAACAAGCGGTTGAACTTTTTGCGGGAGGTTTCAAAAGAAATAGACTTACATGATATCTCTTTTATTCATGGTAGAGCTGAGGATGTTTCACGTGAAACATCACATCGTGATAACTATGATTTAGCAGTTTCAAGAGCAGTTGCCTTATTGCCTACACTTATGGAGTTTTGTCTTCCCTTTGTGGCACAAGATAAATTTTTTGTTGCAATGAAGGGTCCAGAAATAGAGAATGAAATTGAGATTAGTAAACGGCTTTTTTCTCAATTGTCTTCTGAACTGGTAAAAATAGAACAAATTCCGGACTTAGATGAATATGAACATAATTTGGTTTTAATTAAAAAAGTAAAACTAACGAACTCCAAATATCCCAGGAAGTTCACTCAAATTAAGAAAGACAATCAAATGTATAAAGACCTGTTAAGTAAAAGTAAAATTTAGTTAAATATCTGAAATAAAGTTATTCCAGCCTTGAATGTTTCACGTGAAACATTCAAGGCTATTTTAATTTCTATTTGTATACCATTTTCAATAACAATTTCTTGAAAAGTTTTATAAATAAAAATACAAATAACTTGGAGATAGCTACTTTTTACTTAAAATAAAATTTAACTAAAAAGTAAGTAAACAGTAATAATGACGGGCTACATGATAGTATAAAATTCCATATAACCAGGTTCAGTTTATAAGAAAATATTTCTATACTATTAAGTTTCAGACGTTATTGCTTTCTTAAAAGATGTTCAGAATGTTTCACGTGAAACTGTGGATAACTTTTTAAAACCCTAAAGTTCTATGTTTATTTTAAAATATCGATGAAAATCGGTAGTTTTACCAAGACTTATCCACAAAATTAAGGATAAATGTGGATAACCTGTGTGTACTGTAAAGAAATAAGATATGAAATTAGGTATGTATGATAAAATCTTCTATTGAGAATATGTTTCACGTGAAACATATTCTCAATAGAAGATAAGGAAATGGTATTAATCGTAAAGGAATCATTTTCTGATGATAAAATAAAGAACCCTTTTTAACATCATTCATTAAGTATACTTTTAAGTTAACCGTATGAAATTCAATAACAAAGAGATATAAATATATCAAAATAAAAAACTGGTGTTGGGCTAGTAATTAAGCAAAGAACAGGATAAATTAACTCATGGAAATAGAGAAAATAAGATAGAGTTTAGAAAGCCATATTAAATTATTACGAATTTTAAGCATGTCAGCCTCAATCCATAATAAAGTGATCATTATATTAACTTGAATCAGCATATTATAGATTTTATATGGTAAAATATAAGAGGAGTAATTTAATATGTTTCACGTGAAACATATTTGCGAATAAAAATAAAACGGAAAATCATAATCTCACCAAGTCGAACTGGTGTTCTAAAAATATATTAAATACGCACTAAATTAGATTTTATTTAAAAATTGGTTCAGGTGTCAAAACTTGCAAGTGACAATAATTTTGCCTGTAGGTATGACGCAGTGCGTTATAATAGGATCAAGTAATTATTTTGAGTAATAGGTGAGGTTTAATATGAGTTTTTCAACAAACAAACATCAGCAATTGAGCTTTGACGATAATTTTAATGGATTAAGCGCTAGAACTAAGAAATTCATCTTGAATTCTTGGGCTGGTGGGTTTGCCGACATCAT
>JAAZGI010000192.1 GCA_012511315.1 Clostridium sp. | reverse complement strand
GGGGCCTTCAAAGTTTTCTAATTGTAAATTAATTTGTTCCATATTTGCTTCTCCTACCTTGAAATTATAGCATAGAGCCTCAAGGCTTCCCATGATATACTAAATCCATGAAACAAAAAGATTATATCCAGCATTTAATGAAAGAAACTGAAATCGCCATGAGACTGGAAGTGATGGCAGGACCAAAGCCGGGCTTGGTGGATCGAAACAATAGTGGCAGTCATCAAGATATGGACTTAAATAGTTTTCTTCGTTCTGCCAAAGCGCTGACACCCTGGTTTGGCAGGTTTATGGACATTTCTCAAGCTTCCCCCTCAAACTTAGTTCTACCAAGACTGCGCAAGATTGGACAAGAGGCTGAAGAAGCCATGTATCAAGTGACAGAAGGCGCCAATACCCACAAGGGTTTGATTTTTAGCTTAGGTCTTATTTCAGCCTGTTTGGTTCGACTTCAGATGAAGCTAAACCGAACACCTAATTTTACAGATTTATCTAAATTACAAGAACTAATCTGTCTTAACAGCAAAGACTTAACCAAAGAACTGGAAAGTGAATTAGAAAGCGAATTAGAAAGTGGATCAGAAAACAAACTAAAAAACATACCGGAGACTAAACTGGAAAATGATTTTAAAAATAAAGTTAAAAAAGACTCCTTCCAAGAGTCCCAGCTAGAATTAGGGCGAAAAAAAAGAACTGAGATAGGACAAGAAATAAACCAAGAAATGATCCTAAAAAATACCCTAGTAAAAAACCCAGAAGTAAACCCAGAAACTTTCTCGAATCAATTAAGTAGACCAACCACTAGCCATGGTGAAGCAGTTTTTGCTCTTTATGGGTTAAAAGGTATTCGTCAAGAAGCGGAAGAAGGTTTTCCTGCCGTGTTTCAAGTTGGCCTACCAGCCTATGATAAATTTCTCGAAAAATATGACCAGCAGGATTTCGTCCTGGTTTTAACCTTATTAGAACTCATTTTAGTGACTGGCGATACAAATTTAGTGAAACGAGGTGGACTGAAGGGACTTACTTTTATGCGCTCAGAAGCGGCTAGAGTTCTTAAGTTAGCACCTGACTTAAGTGAAGCAGAGCTAACAGAGCAGCTCATAGCGTTTGACAAAGCAGCCATGGAGAAAAACCTCTCCCCTGGCGGCGCAGCTGACAACTTAGCTTTAACTATATTCCTTTATCGAGTGCTTAGCTCCTAAAAAAATAGCAAGATAAACCACCGGGCCATTGTACTTTAGCAATGACCCGGTGTTTTTTTTGTTAGCTATGAGAATTAGATAAAATAGTATGAGCAAAACATTTCCTTCACAGAATTTATAAAGGTAAAAATACAATGTTTATTAAAACCTGGAAAATGTCTTGATTATCAATTTTGGGTCAGCTGTTCAGCGATAGCACCCATAGCAACTTCTTTGGCTAATTCGATTTGTTTTGTTGTTAACTCAATGGAATCCTTATTCTCTAAACTATGGATTAGTTCATCAATCTCTATTTGAGTGAGTTTTACTTCTTCATAGGCAATGGGATTGTAAGGAATTTCATCGCTTTCCATGTTTTTTATTAAGTGGACTAATTTACTTTGGCGAAACTTTAATTCTTTTAAAACCAAGTCTTTGTCTAGATGTTCCAAAACAATTCTCCTTTCCTTAGTCCCTGTAATCAGGATTTATCACATCAAAGTACTCATCCAAGGTTAATCCAGATTCAGTAATCTCATGGGCTTTTGAGCCTACATACCTAAAATGCCAGGGTTCATACACCTATCCCGTCAGGTTTTCTTTCCCTTTTGGATAGC
>JAAZGI010000191.1 GCA_012511315.1 Clostridium sp. | reverse complement strand
AGCAGGTAAATTTTCTTTTAAACCGCTAAGTTTACTTCTTGTTTAAACTACTTGGTTAACTACGCGGTTAAAATTCAAATCAAAATCAAAGGATAAAAAAGGCTCTTGCGATGGCAAGAGCCTTTTTTATTAAATACTATTCATTTTCCCACGGAATGCTTCACGCTCTTAAAATTATTGACCCAACTTGACGTCCTGACTAATCCGTATCAGCTATTTCCTAAGAATTATAAATAGTCCTATAAATCTAAGTCAGAGAATTTCCCTTTTAAGGACGCTCTGAGATTTCAAGTTCCACTTGGAATATGTCATTTCCTCGCTTAACTTCCATCTTGATCAGGTCACCCACCTCATGGCGCTCTCTAAGTTCTGTCATTTCAGTGGTTTTCAGTATTTCTTCGCCATCAAATTTTAAAATAATATCTTTTTCTTCTATTCCAGCCTCATCGGCAGGCGAGCCTTGATCTACAGCAATAACTACGATACCATTGCTAATATTCAGGGCTTCCATGGCTTCAGGGCTCAAATCCTTAGCGGTAAAGCCTGTATAGACAGGGACCTTGGAAAGAAAAGCCAGTTTTTCTTGAAGGATATTAATGGGAATTGCAAAGCCAATTCCTTGAACATCATCCGACATCTTGGCTGTATTAATTCCAATAACCTCTCCCTTTGCATTAAAAAGTGGGCCTCCAGAATTTCCTTCATTGATGGCTGCATCCGTTTGCAAATAGTTAATAACAGAATCCCCAATATAAACATTGCGGTCTTTACCAGAAATAATCCCACTGGTAACAGTTCCGGCAAAATTTCGAGAAACTGGACTGCCGATGGCTACAACTTGTTCGCCTACGTTTATATCATTGGAATTACCCATGGTAACGATACCTGGCAACATATTACGATCATCAATTTTAATAATAGCTAGGTCGGTATCACGATCAGAATTAATTTCTTGTCCCTTTAGTTCACGACCATCCGATAAAATCACTGTAATGGTCTCTGCCCCACCGACTACGTGTTGATTGGTAGCGATCATACCTTCTCGATTTAATATAAAGCCGGTCCCGATAAACCGCCTAGTTTCGCCTGCCAATTCTGGGTCTGCAATTGATGTCACAATGGTCACCACCGAGGTCTTGTTTTGTTCAACAATCTCGGAAACCGTCATGTTTGGTACTTGTCTGGCACCCTCTATAATTTCTTTTTGTTCTTCTACTGCAGCCAACTGCTTTTGAACATCACTCATAACACCTTTTGAAACTTCCAAAGCCGCTTGGCTGGAACGCTCCTCTATATACTGTCCTAAAGGTGATGATGGGAAAAGGGAGGTCTGAGGGAGAATTAAAACGGCTAGAGCAAGGCCTAATACAATACCGACCACTCCAGTAATAAATGGCAGGATTAATTGTCGAAAGATTTTGGTTGATTTAGGTTTCATCATTGTTGTTTTATTCACTTCAGATTCTGTTTGCGTTACACTAGATTTTGAGTCTTGATCTGACATGGTCCACCCTCCCTTACAAAAATTAACGAGATATTGCTTTCGTCAAATCTCATCTTAACTTAATTTAAAGAACTACAGGTTTCATTTTGGTTAAGCTTATGTTTTATTTTTAAGTAAGACTCAAGCCCAATGAAGGTTCAGCATTCACAGACAGTGGGGAAATTTCACCGGCTAGAAACTGATAGTAACCTGCACTGGCTATCATCGCTGCATTGTCGGTGCATAAAATGGGGTCAGGAAATAGAATCTCAATCTTTTTCTCCTGCCCAGCCTTTATCAAGTTTTGACGCAGATAGCTATTGGAAGCAACGCCACCGGCTACGGCTATTTTATCGTAACCTTTGGTCTCTGCCACCACCATGACATGATCAATCAGATTGGAAATCACAGCTTTTTGAAAAGAGGCTGCCACATCGGCACGGTTAATGGATTCCCCTTTTTGTGATTGACTGTTTAAATAGTTCAAAACCCCCGACTTAATTCCTGAGAAGGAAAAGTCTAAGGTTTCTTCATGGAATTTTGGTCTTGAAAAACGAATTGCATTCTCGTCACCTTCCTTGGCTAACTGATCAATTTGGGGGCCTCCTGGATAAGGCAGCGAAAGTGCTCGAGCCACTTTATCAAAAGCCTCCCCCACTGCATCATCTCGGGTTTTAGCAATCACTTCATATTCACGATAGCCTTTCACTTCAACAATAAAGGTATGTCCACCTGATACAATTAAACTAACAAAAGGTGGCTTTAGGTCCGGATATTGAATGTAGTTGGCACAGATGTGCCCTTCAATATGGTTTACACCGATTAAGGGTTTACCCGTTGCAAAGGCTAGGCCCTTAGCGTACTGTAGCCCCACCAGGAGCGCGCCTACAAGTCCAGGCCCTCTAGTCACCGCTACGGCCGATATGTCGTCTAAGCCGACGCCAGCATCCTTTAAGGCCATGTCCACAACGCCCGTAATGTTCTCTGTATGTTTCCGCGACGCCATCTCAGGAACGACTCCCCCGAATTTACGATGGAGAGGTATCTGAGAGGATATGATATTCGATTTTATTATTCGGCCATTCTTCACTACAGAAGCTGCCGTCTCATCACAACTGGTTTCGATTCCCAGAATTAGTTGATCTTTCTCCATGACTAGTACTCCTTTAATCTATAGCAATTTAAATTAATCACTAGTTTTCTTTTCAGTTTTCTTCAGTTTTCTTCAGTTTTCTTTTTATACAAAAATTCAGTTGCAAAATTCAATTATTATTGATACACCAGTTTTTATTATAACGAATCTAGTGCTTTTGTCGAAGGATATTTGTCGGCTTTCAGCATGCAAATCTAAGTTTAAAAATCTAATATCATCGGAACATCCAATGAAATTTGGAACTTTCTAATGAAGCTAGCTTATGTACCGCCTGCTTTAAAAAAGAGGGCCATCTCTATTACTCATCCCTAATTTGTTCATGTTATAATCATAGCAAGCAAATCTTAAAATCTCATGCAAAATTATAATTATACGCGCAAAAGTTTTAAATGAAAAGGTGATATCATGTCTGATTATGCCAAAGTAGTGGTGATGGGATCACCCATTACCAAATCCAATTTCAAAATGCACAATGATGATGGTCGAGCTATTTTGCCAAGAAACTCCGGTACTCGTCACGATCGTTATGCCCTCTATGAAGAACAAATTGCTATCGATGCTAGATTGCAAAATCCTGGCGTCACTATGGAAGAGAGCCTGATTGCTGTCCTCCGAGTCTATTACAAAAGCGAAAAACGACATCCAGACACAATTAATATTACAAAAAGTATTTTTGATGGCATTGAAAAGTCAGGTCTTATAATTAATGATGCTCAAGTTCGGCGACTCATTATCGAAGAATACTACGACAAAGTTGAACCTCGCTTTGAGCTGGAACTCTTTGCCGAATCTGTCTTTCGAATGTCTTACGAAATTCGCCGCCATGATCGTTTAGCCAAACCTATTCTATATAAACCAACGTCTACTAGGTCTTCCCTCGGTCTCCCTGGTTCGAAAGGTTTCACTCATTCAGATTTAGAAAAAATTAAAGAAAACCTTAAACAAAAAACTCAAAGCAAAAAGAAATTATCCAGTAAAACAGAAACTAAATCGAAACCACCCCAAATAACAAAGGACGCCATTATCTGCAGTATTTGCAAAAAAGCAACCTCAAAGGGTAATTATATGAAAGGTGATGGTGGTAAAACCATTATCTGTAAGCAATGCTTTAAAAAATTATATTAGGATTGATATGATGAAACACTGTAATAACATCTTTCTACGAGGCTTAAAACCAGCAGACATTGAGTATCTTGCTCGCTATAGTGATGATACAGACCTCCCCTTTAGCCAACCTTTCCAATCTTTCTTCGAGCAGGAAACCATCCAAAACCCTCCTGCTACTCCATGGGATAACTCCTTGCCAGAGGCATCAGTGATTGGCTTTGCCATAATGGAAGATGAGCATCTGGTAGGTCAAATCCACTTATCGGCCGTTAATCTTGAGGCCAGTTCCTGTAGCATTACCATGGGAATCGCCAAAAAGGGTGATCGCAACCGAGGCCTTGGGAGCTGCGCATTAATAATGGCCCTTCGATATTCCTTTGTTTCCCTTGGACTAAACCAAGTTTCAGCCCACACCCTTTCCCCAAATGAAAGTGCCAAACAATGCTTAAAAAACACCGGTTTTAAAGAAGTCGGTGTTGAAAAAAATGTATTCCCAACCAAAAGAGGATTCATCCATCGGCATCACTTTATTATTAATCGTCAGGATTTCTTAACTCGCTACCCTTAAAACCTTAAGAGCTTTAAACTTTAGGGTCGGATACCAAATCATAATACTCTAAATATATAAGACTCTAACTACATAAACCTTAAAATAGTAAGAAATCAGGTTGCAAGCAACATGCTGCAACCTGATTTCTTTTTTTGTTACCAAGGAATTATACCCTGATATTGAATTGTCTTGCTTTTTAATTAATTTGCGAACTATTTAGACTTCATAAAGTTCTTCTATTCCAAGGCTTCCAAATAACTTAAAACTTTTTCAGCCGTTTCATTAGCTCGCTGGCGAAGTTCTCTTAAGTCAAAGGTAATCTTATCAGCATTTCCTGTAACAAAGACCCCTTGTTTTTCTGGATTACGACGAAACTTTTTAAACAGTTCACGTTGAGGCGTTAAGCCGACAGAAAGCAATACCGTATCACAAGAAATCTCTTTTGTCTCAATAGGACCATCGACTTTACCACCAATTCGCTGAATGGTAACTCCTGTAATTCGATTGCTACCATGAATTTCTCGGATGGTATAACCAAGCTCCGTCTTAATATTGTATATCTCATGAAGGTGAGCTAATTCTTCATCAGGGAAATTTAGCTCTTTCACCTGGTCAACTATGGTCACTTCATCTGCGCCTTCAATCATTAAAAGCTTCGCTAAATACAAACCGGTCCAATCAGAGCCAAAAATGACAACTCGGTTACCTGGTAAATAGCCTTGTTCCACAATAAACTTTCGGGCCGTACCAACGCTAAAAATCCCAGAGGTTCGTTTAGTCGTAAAGTTTAGGATACCTCGTGGGCGCTCTCTAGCTCCTGTGGCAAAGACCAAAGCCTTGCCTTTTACTTCACGCAATCCTTTATCTGGACTTAAGACTTTTAATCGTTTTTCCTTGTCTGAGGATAGTACGAAACTACTGATTTCGTAATCGACACCATGAAGTATGAGGTTACGCTTTAGATCATCGGCCATCTCTACACCTGTATAGCCTGCTAGTTCATAGGACTCATCCACTTCAATAATTTCATTTAAAGTCCCGCCCAGTTCATCATTCATATCTAAAATCAGAATGTTCTTGTGGCCTTTTTCACTTAATGTGAGTGCCGTATACATTCCAGCAGGACCGCCACCTATAATTATAACGTCGTACATCATGGTCATTCCTCTTTCTTCAAGCTAGTTTTTAAGTGTTCACCTATTAATTAAAACACATCAACTTTACGATAAACTTCTCTGCCCTCGGACAGTGTAAATACACACTCATTGACACCAAAGTGGTAGGTCAAAAATTGATGATTGGGTACGTCAAACACAGCGACATCAGCTTTCTTACCTACTTCCAAACTACCCTTTTCCTCTGCCAATCCTAGGGCAGCTGCTCCGTTTAATGTGAGAGCCGTTACTACTTCTTCCATCCGCATTTCCATGTAAATGGTGGATAAAGCAATCAATAGAGGGATGGATTCCGAGTAGCAAGAACCCGGATTCATATCCGTCGCCAGAGCTATTCCCATACCCTGATCAATCATCCGACGAGCTGGAGCATATTCTGCCTTAATAGAAAAAGCTGTTAAAGGTAACAGGGTTCCACAAACTCCACCATCTCGCATAGCTTCAATCCCTGCGTTTGAGATTTTCAAAAGATGGTCTGCTGAGGATACTTTTAATTCACCAGCAAGTTCTGCACCGCCAAATCCTGCATGAAGTTCATCAGCATGCATTCGAATTCCAAATCCAGCTTCTCGTGCGGCTGTTAAAAAGCGTCTGGATTGTTCAATATCAAAGACACCTTTTTCTGTAAATATATCGCAGAACTCCGCTAACCCTTGAGCCTTAACTTCGGGTAAGACTTCGTTGATGCAAAAATCTAGGTATTCATCGGCTCGATTTTTATATTCAACGGGTATATCGTGAGGTCCCATATAGGTTGGAACAATTCGAATATGATCTTCTTGGTTTAACTGAGCCATGGCTTTTAGCTGGCGAAGTTCTGTGTCCATATCAAGACCATAACCTGACTTTCCTTCCACAGTAGTGACTCCATAGTTTGCAAAGGACTTTAAGCGCTTTCTACCTACTTCTAGAAATTCTTCTAAGCTGGTTTTACGGGTCGCTTTAGTGGTGGATGCAATCCCGCCACCTCGCTCCATTATGGAAACATAGGATTCTCCATTCAAACGCCAATTAAATTCTTCAGCCCGGTAGCCTCCAAAGATAAAGTGGGTATGGGAATCAACAAGGCCAGGCATTATTGTTTTACCACTGCAATCGATGACTTCATACTTTGATTCATCGAGACCATTAAGGATTTCCGGTCCACCCACCGCCTTGATTAAATCATTTTCTGTTATAACACAGCCGTTTTCAATGCGGTCAATTTCACGCATGGCTTCGCCTTTTTTCAAAGCTGTTCCCTTGGGGGTCACCAGCTCTGAGGCATTCTTAAAAATGTAGTTTGTCATAATTACTCCATAATACGAGTTTCAAGCACCTGATCCATTGAGAAGTTCTCAATGCCCATATAATATTCGGCTGACTGGATCAATGCTGCCATTGGTAAAAGTCCGATCACTTCAGTTCCGATTACACTTACTCCATATCGCTTCGCTTCAAAACGAACCATTTCAACTGCCTGATAAATTGAGGTTTTAGTATAGTCTGTCAAGTTCATTGAAATCTGCACAATGTTTCTTTCTTTTAATTCAACGCCCATTGCCTTAACAAAGCGCAGTCCACCACCTATATGGCGTACTCGTTTTGCAATATAGTCTGCTACGTTTAAGTCATTGGTATCAAGGTTGACGTTAAAGGCAACCAAGGGCATTCTAGCACCAACTGCAACGCATCCAAAAGTTTCATGTGGTCCATCCTTTGGACCAAAATCCGCTTTCCAAGCTGGATCTTTCATTTTTTCGGGCATCCCTTCAAACTGGCCCTTACGAACCTTAGCTAAATTTTCTCTTTCAGGTGATGAGGCTGCTTTTTCATATAGGAAAACTGGAATATCTAAATTACCAATCAGTGTACCCACCTCTTGTGCTAAAGTGATTGTCTCTGCCATCGTAATTCCTTTAACCGGAATAAATGGACAAACATCCATTGCACCCATTCTTGGATGTTCTCCAGAATGCTGATTCATATCTATATTTTCTAAAGCTACCTTTACAGCATCTAATAGAGGTGCTTTCAGTGCTTCTGGATCCCCTACTACCGTAACAACGGTACGATTGTGGTCTTTATCCGAGGAATAATCCAATAGTTTAACCTGATCACGATTTCTAAAGCAATTAACAATTTTTTCGATAACTTCCATGTTTCTGCCTTCAGAAAAATTAGGCACAACTTCCATAATTCTATTCATATACACAGCTCCTTCGGGACAGGACTATCATCTGCCCACTTTGTTTTGTTACTAACACTATCATTGTAAATCAGAACGTGTAATTTTACCACAGCAGCGGCTTTTCATTTCTGTGCTTTCCCCCCATTTCTCCTCTGTGCGAAAAAGAATTTGTCCTGTTTAATATCGTTTTAAGCCCTCAACAGTTAATTTTATAACTAAAACAGCCTCCAGACCAAAATGGCAAAGGAGGCTGTTAAAAGTTCTTTAAAAGAGCTATTATTTGTCGCGACTTTCTTTAGTTTCTTCCGGCCGGTAACCGTCTGTTGAATGAAGTTCCCAATCAATGGACTCCTCTTCATAAAGTTTTTCAAAGGCTGCTATTTTAGCTTCTAAGTCAGCACGTTTTTTTTCTGCCTGCTCCGGATCATCTTGCATATCAGTTTTTATTTCTTGAACCATTTCTTCTACTTTTTGAAACGCTTCACTAATTTTACTTTTAATTTCATTGGGTTTTACTTTTTGGCTCATTTGCTCCTTCATGTCTTCAGCTTTATTCCAAAGTGCATCCACATCCACTTTTTCAGCTGCCTGACCCACAACTTTACCGCTTTGCCTAAATGCTTTACCCAAGAAATTTTCTGCAGTTTCACCAGCACTACGGCCGCCTTTTATAATCTTTCTTGCCAACTCTTTGTTGCCTTGACTCTTTAAAATTAGAAGTCCTAAAGAATCTCCAGCAAATTCCAATAAACTGCGGGCACCTTTACCAGCTTTTTCCCCACCTTTTGTGGCTTTGTTTTCAAATTGTATACGATCGAACTTTTTCTTGGCGTCTTCCCTAAACTCATTGAAATCTTCAAGGTTTTCATCTGCTGTCTCATGACTTTCCTCAACCGATTCAGATTTAATATACTCAACGCGATTACCAAATTCATCAATGTTATCATTCATTCTAATCTGCCTCCTTTTTTATTTTAGCTACTCTCGTCTCTGCTTTTGTCTTCTCTTGTCTTCTCTTGTCTT
>JAAZGI010000190.1 GCA_012511315.1 Clostridium sp. | reverse complement strand
GGAACTGTTGGAGATAAACAAGTTGACGCCGTGTCCGGTGCCACTCAGTCATCGACAGCCGTAACCAAAGTTTTATCGGAACTAAAAAATAATGTTATTTCTAAGTGGGAGGTGCAGTAATGGCTACAGAAACCCCAAAACAAGTCGCAATTCGTAATATATGGACAGACAACCAAGTATTGCGCCAAATCCTTGGAATTTGCTCTGCTCTCGCCGTCACCAACCGAATGCAGAATGCTTTAGTTATGGGTCTTGGTGTTATGTTTGCAACGGCTTTGTCAAGTTTAACCGTTTCAGCAATCAGAAACTATATACCAGGACGAATCCGCATGATCATTCAGGTATTCATTATCTCGTTCTATGTCATTATTATTAACATCTTCCTGCAGGCCTTCCTGCCGGATGTGTCAAAGCAATTGGGACCCTATGTTGGTCTCATTATTACCAACTGTATTATTATGGGACGCCTAGAATCCTACGCCGCAAAAAACCCACCGGTTGTTTCTCTGTTGGATGGACTTTTTGCCGGTGCAGGTTACACCATTGTTCTTTTATTCATTGCCACGATTCGAGAAATCTTAGGCTTTGGAACAGTGTTTGGCTTGGCTTTGCCCTTTGAATTTACTAAGTGGACACTTATGGTGATGCCACCGGCGGCTTTCTTTATCATCGGTACCATGGTCTGGGCAGTCAATAACTACCAGGCAAAGAAAGAAGAGCAACAAGGTGTTGTTCGTTCCGGCAGTTTGACCATTCAAAAAAAAGCAGAAGGAGGAACTAACTAATGGGAGTAGCACCAGAAATTAGCCCAATTGTAATTTTCTTTGCTTCGATTTTCACTTCGAACATGATTCTAGCAAACTTCTTAGGGATGTGTTCCTATCTATCTGTTTCCAGTGAATTTAAGACAGCTAGTGGCTTAGGGAAAGCCGTTGTTATGGTATTGGTTATCACCAATACGGTGAACTGGCTTTTAAACAAATACGTGATTATTCCTTTTAAATTGGAAGCGTTTTCCTTTATTGTTTACATTATGGTTATTGCAGCCATTGTCCAGATTTTAGAAATGTTCTTGGACCGTTATCTGCCAGATCTCCATGCTAAACTTGGAATCTTCCTGCCACTGATCACTGTTAACTGTGCTGTACTTGGATCAACCTTGTTCCAGGATATTCGTAACTATAGCTTGCTTCAATCTATTCTCTTTAACCTGGGGTCTGGAATCGGTTGGTGGATGGCCATTTCTATGTTGGCTGCCATCAAAGAAAAGATTGCCAAGAACAAGATGCCTCGTGGTCTCCAGGGTACTGGTATTTCCTTTATCATTACGGGAATTATGGCCTTGGCCTTTATTGGCTTCTCTGGAATCTTTGTGATTCAGTAGGGGGAATGAGCGTATGTTACAGGAAATATTAACAGGAACCTTAAGCATTACTGGAATCGCTGGCGTCTTATCCATTGTCATATCCATTGCCGAGCGCTATTTAAATAATTATGGCGAATGTAAAATCGACATTAATGATGGTGCCAAAGAGATGGTGGTGGACGGTGGAACTAATCTTTTAACCACTTTATCAGATCAAAAGCTATTTATTCCTTCGGCATGTGGAGGGAAAGCTACCTGCGGTCTTTGTAAGGTTCAAGTATTTGAAGGCGCAGGCCCTTTGTTACCCACGGAAGAACCTTATTTGACCCAGTCAGAGCGAGACAGCCACTATCGTTTGGCTTGTCAGCTTAAAGTGAAAACTGATATGAAGCTGGGAATACCAGAAGAATTATTTAATATTAAAGAATATATGACTAAACTTGTCGAGTTAGAAGATCTGACCTACGACATCAAGAAATTACGCATGGAACTACCTAAGGGCGAAAAGGTTAACTTTAAAGCCGGTCAGTTTATGCAGTTTTATACTAAGCCCTATGGAAAAGTTCAAGAAGAAGTGTTTAGAGCCTATTCCATTTCCTCGGCACCTCAGGATGAAGATCACATTGAATTAGTTATTCGGCAGGTACCTGAGGGGCTAGCAACCACCTATGTTCATGAACACTTGAAAGAAGGCGACGAGGTTCGCCTGTCAGGTCCTTACGGGGACTTCTACTACCGAGGAGACTGTGACACTATGGTCATGGTAGCAGCTGGCTCAGGGCTTGCGCCAATGCGCTCCTTGATTTATGACAACCTACATAAGAAAGTTCCAGTGGATATGGTGTTTTATTTTGGTGCCAGATCTCAAGATGACTTATACTATGTGGACGAGTTTACCAAGTTAGCGGAAGAAAATGACAACTTTACCTTTATCCCAACCTTGTCTCGACCTGATGAAGGTTGGACCGGTGAAAAAGGACGTGTCACGGACCTGTTGGATCGCGACTTAGCCGATGAAACAGGGGCAGAGGGTAAAGAAGCTTATCTATGTGGTTCACCAGGCTTTTTAAAGTCAGTGAATGACGTATTGATGAAAAAAGGTTTCAATAAAGACACACAGATCTTCTACGATGAATTCTAGGGGGGATTTCAATGAAAGTTAGACCTGAAATGAAAGATATCGAAAGGGATATGCAAGCCGGACGGCTTAGTCTGGATGGTTTTCTGGGTAATGATAGCAGATCCTTGGAAGCTATTATTAATGAAGATGATAGCACCCTTAAAACATTAAATACCACAGCTGATGCCATGGGCAGGATGATGAGAAGAATAACTCGTGCTGGCATGGAAGCTCAAGGGGAACCCGTTGAATATGATGGGTATCAAGTAGAGGTTATGGAATATAAAGGGTGGATTCCCTGTCCTTTTAAGGATAACCGGAAGTTCAGTAAACGGATTACCAATGTAGTTAACCTTGCCACAGGCGAGGGGATTCAGTGGACTGATGTGGGGCTTCATCTCATTAAGGATCATGGATTCTTCCAAGGACACGGATCACCTTATCGCTTAGACCCGATTAAATTGGCTGCTTTTCTTCGGATGGAGGAACGCCCTTTTGAAGAAGAATAACCAAAGTATTCGTCTTTAGATTATTTCAACAAAGAAAACCGGAGACCCTTATTTGAAGGTCTCCGGTTTTCTTTTTCATCTTAGCCAAACTAGAAATAAAGGGCTCTTCTCCTTTATTTGCTTCCGTAGGATTCGAAATTTTTCCTGTAATCCATTCTCTTGCGATTCTTGTTATTTGAAAGGGATTTATTTAAAGGCAGGAACTAAGCCAACTTTTCGATACATTTTACGCAGGGTTTTTTGTGCCATGTAATTGGCACGGTTAGCCCCTTCTTTTAAAGTGGCTTCTAAGTCTGCTTTACGACTACCTAATAGCTCTTCAACCTTTTCGCGAACAGGGGTTAACTCCTCGACAATTGCTTCGGCCACGGCATCCTTAAGATCCTTGTAGCTTTTTTCGCGGAATAGCTCTCCAATCTCTTCAGGTGTTTGCCCGTTAATAGCAGATAGAATATGAATTAAGTTTTTGATACCGGGCTGCTGGTCTGTATAATTGATGACGCCGACGGAGTCTGTTACGGCCCGGGATATTTTCCGGCGAATATCAGCTGGTTTGTCCATGATCATAATATAAGAATTTGGGTTATCACTGGATTTTGACATTTTACGTTCTGGGTTTTGCAGGTCCATAATTTTAGCACCGGATTTCATCAGCAAGACTTCTGGTACGACGAAAGTAGGGGAATAATAATTATTAAACCGTGTGGCAATATCACGAGTCAGTTCCACATGCTGAGTTTGATCGATGCCAACTGGAACGTAATGAGCTTGATAAAGGAGAATATCGGCTGCCATTAATACAGGGTAATTAAAAAGACCAGCTTCAATGGCTTCGCCTTCCTTATTTTGTGTTTTTGCTTTATATTGGGTCATACGGGAGAGTTCACCCATATAGGAGTTGCAAGTTAAGATCCAGGAAGCTTCAGCATGGGCAGGGACATGACTTTGGATGAAGATTGAAGATTTGGCCGGATCGATACCAGAAGCTAAATAAATAGCAGCTACTTCCATGGTGCGTTTTCTCAGGTCAGCTGGTTTTTGTCGGACGGTGATTGCGTGCAAGTCAACGATACAAAAGATGTTGTCGTAAAGATCCTGATGATTAACCCAGTTTTTAATGGCCCCCAGATAATTTCCAAGGGTTAAATCACCACTGGGCTGGATACCAGAAAATACAATCTTCTTTGTTTCATAGCTTTCATTGTTGATGTTTGAATTTGATTCACTCATGTTGAAACCTCCTGTAATATGACAGATTTTATCTGCCTGTTTTTGTTTTGCTTAAGGATTTATTTGCTTTTATTTTTGACTTTTTGTTTGGTTTTGGCTTTTAATTTTCGGTTTATAATTTTGTTTTGTTGGACCGCATTCTATCGATGTGTTGAATTTTGGAAAAATCCTGGCTAGATATCACTATAATATTTAGGTCGACAGGTATTGTGGGACGGTTGCTTTAAAAAGAGGGGAAGTGGGATTGTTTTTAAATAATAAAGCCCTGTGTGCTAATGCACACAGGGCGAATATACGCGGTACCACCTGTTAATGAAGGCATGGCCTTCCCTATGGGATACATGTCATATCCCGGCTTTAAGCTAACGGAGAGCCTCTCCGCCCAGTCCTACTAAAAAAGTTCAAACCGGGGACATTGAAGAACCCATTCACAAAGATCCGTCTGCCTTGTTTCCACCATTCAGGGCTCTCTTTAAGTCGGATGACCTTTGTTACTTGCTTTCCTCTATCACGTCGTTAATTATTAGTATAAATGTGTAGCTCTAAAATATCAAGTGGGTGGAATAAGAATATAAAGATAAGGAGCCATCAAATGTAAAAACTTGATGGCTAATTTTAAAAACTAAGATAAAAATGTAGCTGCAAAAATTTAACATTTAAAATCTAATCATAAACCCAAATTATTCACCGAGTTAATTTTCGATAGGTATAAAGGATTGAACAT
>JAAZGI010000189.1 GCA_012511315.1 Clostridium sp. | reverse complement strand
GGTCTCTAATCTATTCCGAATCTGCCATTTCCAATCGCCCCAGTCTTCTTCTGATACGTTTGGAAATAGCTTGTTTCTATTTTCAGTCGCTTTTAAATTCATTATTTATACGTCCCCTCAAAAATTTTTCTCATAGTGTCAGATTCTCTGATTTCTTCTAAGGTAATCTCGGCATGACCTTTGGTGTAACCATTTCCGATAATCATCGTGACGTCCTTGCCGATTCCTTCTGCGCCTAGGGCCGCTTTGGTAAAGCTTGTAGCCATGCTAAAGAAATAAACGATGCCCTCGTCTTTAACAGGTACAATACTCGACATTTCAGTGTTTTGCACATTGACTACGTTGATGGATACATCAAACTCTTTACCACCATTGGCTGCCAAGGTTTTCTCTAAAACTTCCATGGGTTTGGTGGCATCCGCACTAATCACTTCGTGACAGAAACCATATTCTTCTAGTCTTGCTTTCGCCGCATCACCATAATCTAAACCAACGACTCGACCGGTAGGTCCTACTCGTTTTTTGGCTTCATAGCAGCACATCAAACCGCTTTTTCCAGCGGCGCCGATTACTAATACGCTATCGCCAGGTTTCACTAGTTTGGCTGTTTGAGCCGGTGCTCCGGCAATATCTAGGGCGGCTAGAGCTAATGACTCAGGCAGATCGTCAGGTAACTTGGCATAAATGCCGGATTCAAACAAAATTGCTTTTCCTTTGATCATGACTCGGTCAATGTCTGGTTCAATGTGGGTAATCTCATCAATCCGCAGAGGGGTCAAGGACAAGCTAACTAAAGTAGCGATGCGATCGCCAACCTTTAAATCAATATCCAAGTCTTTCCCGATTTTTTCAACGATACCTATTAACATCCCGCCGGAACCGGTAACTGGGTTCTGCATCTTACCGCTTTTGGCTACAATATCCTGAATCATTTCGCCGATGCGCTTAGTGTCATGATCCGAAGCTTCCTCAATTTGAGTAAAGCTTGCTGAATCAATATTTAAGGCAATGACATCAATTAAGATTTCATTGTCGTAGATTTCCATATTATTGTCGATTTTTACGGCAGTTTGTGGCATAACCCCTTGAGGTTCTAGCACGCGATGCATACCGTATTTATTTCCTTGCGCCATTTATTGTTCCTCCAAGCCTAATATTTGTCTTGCTTCCTTTGGTGTGGCAATTTCTCGTCCCAGTTCATTGGCGATGCGAACCACTCGGCTCACTAACTCACCATTGGACTTAGCTAAAACGCCTTTTGACATATACACATTATCTTCAAAGCCGACACGAACATGTCCGCCCATAGCGATCGCAATGGCTGCCATGGGGAATTCATGGCGACCAACACCTGCCACTGTCCAAGTGGAACCGGTTGGAATACTATCCACCATAAAGGCCAAATCACGAGCCGTTGCAGACATCTGAACCCCTAGGACAAAATCAAAATGCATGGGTTCTTTAATAAAACCTTGCTTGGCATAACGAATGGCATAATCCACCATGCCCTTGTCAAAGACTTCAACTTCTGGTTTAATGCCTCGCTCAATCATAATTTTACCAAAGTTTTTAATCGTGTTTTCCGTGTTAACGAATACTTCGTCTCCACCAAAGTTTACGGTTCCACAATCTAAGGTTGCCATCTCAATGCCAGGTAATTCAGTAGGCTGTAGGCGCTCTAGATCCGTCATACCAACGGCACCACCGGTTGAAGGTTGTACAATGGCATCGGGACAAACTTCTTTAATAGCATCGATACAAGCCTTAAAGCGGGCCTTATCCTGAGTTGGTGTCCCGTCATCTTCCCGAACGTGGAGATGAATGATAGAGGCACCAGCGTCATAGGCGGATTTTGCCTCCCGCTGAATTTCTGCCACCGTATAAGGTACCGCAGGGTTTTGCTCTTTGGTAACTTCTGCTCCGCAGATGGCTGCGGTAATGATTAATTTCTCCATCTTATTTCCTCTGGTCTGCTTTAGGTACCACGCAAGTTCCGGATGCTTTGCAGACTACCACTGGTTCCTCTAAAAAGTCAGCGGCTGATGGTGAAATATCAAGTCTTGGCACAATCACCTTGCGAGCTTCAAATTCCATCTTTCTAGAGCTATTGCCCTCTGATGTAATCCGGCCCACCGCTTCAATATACTCCCCAGCATAAACTGGCGCTTTAAACTCTACGTTGTCATAAGCTACAAACAAACCTTCATTTCCATCTCTGCGAATTAACAGCTCTGTCGCCACATCACCAAACAGTTCCAACATCTTGGCTCCATCCACCAAGTTCCCACCATAGTGTGCATCGGCAGCACTCATTCTAATTCGAATCATTACTTCTTTCATAAATCTTCCCCTCCTGATTTAATCTGTTTTTTATTTTATTTCTATATTTTATGTTCTTCATTTCTTAAATAGACTCGTTGATCATTTCTAGAACTTTTTATAAGTCTTTTACCAGGCTTTTTACCAAGCTTTTTACCAAGCCTTTTATCAAGTCTTTTATCAAGTCTTTTATTCAGTCTTTTATTCAGTCCTGACTCTGATAAACCACCATGTTTTAGCATTGCTTTCTCTTTTAACAATTGAAAAAGCGCTATTCACAATTTCTTGTGAATAGCGCTCCATGCATTGCATGACAGTGGTAGGCTTTGTGCCTTTCCACCAAGAAATAAGGCGGGGATACACCTTATACCTTTCGGCCTCCACACCTTCC
>JAAZGI010000188.1 GCA_012511315.1 Clostridium sp. | reverse complement strand
CTTTTCACCTAACTTTTTGCCAGAAGGCGTAGTATCAATTCTTTCACTGTCAGCTACAGGAATTATAGCGGTGTTTGGAATCATCTTTGCTCTGATACGAGCAAAAGCAGATCATAAGGGATAGTTTCTATTGCAGATTATTATTCGATGGTGACATCAGTAAGTGAACAATATTAGAAAACGAAAGGAAAGGTTATATGAATTTTTATGATAAAGTAGAGGGCATTGAAGAAAAGATTGTTGAAGACAGACGGCATCTTCATGAAAATCCGGAATTAAGTAGCCAAGAATTTGAAACTCAAAAATATATTATGAAGCAGTTAGATGCTCTGAATATCCCTTATGAAAAAGTGGGCACTACATCTTTAGTAGGTCACATCGTTGGGGAAAAATCGGGGAAGACGGTTGCCCTTCGTGCTGACATCGATGCTTTGCCTATTTTGGAACAATCAGGAGCAGCCTACTCATCTAAGAAAGAAGGCTTAATGCACGCCTGTGGGCATGATGCCCACACGGCAATGCTTTTGGGAGCAGCCCGGATGCTAACTGAGGTTAGAGAGCAGCTAAAGGGCGAAGTCAGATTGTTATTCCAGGAAGCAGAAGAGACTTTTTCCGGCGCTGAAAAAGTAATAGCAGATGGGGGCATGAATGGAGTAGATGCTGTTTTTGGAATGCATGGTATGCCAATTGATGTGGGCAGCTATGACATTACACCTGGTTATAGAATGGCAGGTTGTGATACCATCTATGTTAAGTTTGAGGGAGTCTCAGGTCATGGTTCCATGCCCCATGTTGCCAAAGACACTATTCTTCCAGCAGCAGAATTTATAACTCAGCTCAATGCAATGATTACCAAATTCGTGAATTCTCAGTCACCCGTTGTAGTTACGGTGGGCAAATTTAATGCTGGAACAAAAGCTAATATAATTTCTAAGTATGCTAAATTAGATATTTCAATGAGGTACTTAGAAGAAGAAACAAGGCAAACGATTCATGGTAAAATTCGGGACTTAGCCGCTGGTCTTTCTAAAATTTATGATGTAAAGATTGAAGTGGAAATTGAGGAAAGTACTATTAGTATGAGTAACGATCCCCATATCGCTGAAATTGCAATGAAATCAGCCGAAAAGGTGTTTGGAGCGAATAAAAATGTCCATGGCCCCATTATGATGGGTTCAGAGGATATGCCTTACTACTTTAAAAAAGCACCAGGTGCTTATGCCTTTATCGGTTATCGAAACAAAGAAAAAGACACCATATATTTCCCCCATCATGAAAAATTCAATATTGATGAGGACTATATGAAGTGTGGGGCAGCTCTTCATGCACAATTTGCCTGGGACTTTTTAGAACTAAATAGCTAATTTAAAACAATAGAACGATTTCGCTTTATGATATAATTAAGCATAGAGCAAATAGATAGGTTTTTGATAAGGCTAGATATTAAAATAACCATTGAGATTACTCGACTGTGAGCTATCTCAATGGTTTTTTTTGAGTTCCACTAAATTTTATTGCCAAGTTAAAAGTATGGTTGGTTGAACCTGTTAAATGATCATCTTTACTGAAATTGTCATTGTAGATAAATGACTTCTAAGGCCTATAATTAATTGAGTATAAAGACAAAACACAATGTCATCAATTGAGAAAAATGAGGGATTATTTGAGGGAAGTGGCCTAATGTTTGGTTGTAACTCTAAGAGGAAGATAGAAATCAAGGATGAGATAATCCGCTCAAGATAAGCTGTTTTGAGTTCTGAATTTTGAGCTTTTAGCTTTGAGTTTAGAGTTCTGAGTTTTAGCTTTTAGTTTTAGTTTTGAGTTTTGAGTTTTGAGTTTTGAAATGAAAACTTAAGTTTTTCATAAAGGGAGGGTTTTTTATGGGTTTGGAAGTAAATGAAATGCTTAATGCAGAGTATTTTAAAGATTTTAAAGTTCTAGCTGGACATGGCGGTTTGAATAAACAGATACAAGGAATTGCTATATTGGATGCGCCGGATGGATACACATGGACAAAAGGTAGAGAATTAGTGGTATCTTCTGGCTATGTATTTAAAATGAATCCGGGCCTATTGGAAACTTACATTAATGATGAAAAATTTGGAGCGGTTTCAGGAATTGCCATTAAGGTTGATCGATATTTAAAGGAAATAGATCAGAAAATATTGGACAAGTGTGATGAATGCAATGTGCCATTTATTTATATTCCCGATGAACCATCTTGGATGGATATCATGAATCATCTCAATGTGTTGGTTATGAATAAAAAAATAAAGCAATTTAAAATAGAGGGGATAAGCACTCGAACGATTACGGATGTCCCTTATCAAAGCCGGAAGATCAATAAAATACTTTACCAGATAGAAAAAGAAATGAACTTCCCGGCCATGGTATATGACGTGCAAAATGACAAACCATACTTTAGTTCCCAAAAGTTTAAAACCATCTCAGCAGAATTAAATCTTACTGATTTTTGGAAGCCTTCATTTAAACATACAACAGAGATATTATGTGATAATTTAGGAATAACTAGATTTCGATTTATTGATAAGAAATACAAGGCGCCTTATAGTTGGATTGAGATACCAATAGTAGTTGATAATACAGTGAAGGCTTATTTTGTAGTTTTAGAGGCCGAAGAATTAATAGATTATTTTGATCAGTTTGCTCTTAGGATTGGATTTTTATTGATTCAATCAATTTACGAGCAGATATTGGTTTCTCAAAGTTTGAGAGATCGAAGTTTTAAACAGTTTATTGAGGATATGGTAAGCGAAAAACTGATTGAAGCGGCTAATATTGAAGAAAGAGCAAGAGAGCTAAATTTAGATATAAACGCAAAATACATCGTAGTAATTGCCGAAGATGAACAAGGAAAAGTTATCACACAAAAAGGAAAAGAAACCATTGAAAGAAGATTTCAAAGTAGTTTTGGCGAACTAGAAGCAAGAATTGCATTCCCAGGAAATGCTAGTTATTTGTTATTGATTCCTTTTGATGAAAAAACAACAAAAGAGGCAAATATCAAGAAAATTAAGCGAGCAGCCAATCAATTTGACAATTCATTGAAAAACGATCTGCCCAAGATTAATTTAAGGGTTGGTATATCGGATATACCAACTCCGATAACCGATATCTTTAAAAGCTATAAAAGAGCTTCGAAAGCTCTGGATATGGGAAAGGTGATCTTTGAAGAATTAGACTTTATAACCTATTCTGAATTAGGTCCCTTCGCCTGGATGGAAATAAAACCCGATGAAATTAACAACATGAAAAGTGATGTTGCAGGCTTATTAACCCATGAAAATAGCTGTGAATTAATTAAAACTTTAGACACCTACTTGAAAACAAATATGAATTATAGCTTAACCGCTAAAGAACTATTTATTCATATAAATACAGTAAGAAAGAGAATCGAATATATATATCAACTGATTGATATCGATTTAAGCGATCCAATGAGTAGACTTAAACTTCAAATACTCCTTAAGAT
>JAAZGI010000187.1 GCA_012511315.1 Clostridium sp. | reverse complement strand
TATAATGGTAGCAACACCATTAATATTATTTTAGATAACCGAATTACAGGTATGACGGGTCACCAAGAAAACCCCGGATCAGGCTATACACTTCAGGGCAAAGAGACAAAAGAGATTGATATTGAAGTCATGGTTAGAGCCTGTGGTATTGACCATTTAGTGACCATTGATCCCAATGATTTAACGGCAGTAAAAAATGCATTAAAATGGGCAGAATCATTAGACGAGCCTTCAGTTATTATTACAAGATGGCCTTGTGTACTGAAAAAACTCAATGATAAAGATAAGATTGAATTTATTGATGTCTTTAAATCAAAGTGCTATGTAGACCAAGATATGTGTATTGGTTGCAGAGCTTGCACAAGAACAGGTTGTCCGGCGATAGAGTTTGATTATGAAGGAAAGAAATCATATATTAATCCAACTGCCTGTGTGGGCTGTACAGTCTGTCTCCAGGTATGTCCAGTTCAAGCAATCAAGAAGGAGGGAGAATAAAATGACGAAATCAATCCTATTAGTAGGAGTAGGTGGTCAGGGAACCATTCTTGCCTCTAAGCTTTTAACCTTAGGCCTAATGGAAGCTGGTTATGATGTTAAAATGTCTGAAATTCACGGCATGAGCCAACGTGGCGGGTCCGTTTCCAGCCAGGTACGTTACGGTGAGAAGGTTGCCTCTCCTGTTATTGAAAAAGGTGGAGCAGATATTTTGGTTTCTTTTGAAAAAATGGAAGCTCTGCGCTGGTAGGGACACTTAAAACCAGATGGAAAAGTTGTAGTGAATGACTTTGAAATTAGCCCTATGCCAGTTCTTTCCGGGAAAATGAAATATGCTAAAGACATTTTGGATGAAATCAAAGCCAAAGCGGATACCATCGTTATTAATGCTGCTGAAGAAGCAGAAAAGTTAGGGAATGCCAAAGTTATGAATATTATTCTTTTAGGCACTATTGTTAAAGCAATGGGACTTGAAGATATCGACTGGAACCAGCTGATTAATGACAATGTAAAGGCAGCTTTTATTGAGATTAACCAAAAGGCCTTAGCCGTAGGAAGAGACTTAATAAAATAAAAACATAAACGTAAAAGCCTCTTTTGATAAAAGAGGCTTTTTATATGGAGTTTTATATAAGAACTTTCAAGGATTAGCTTTTCAAGATAACTGTTTTCCCCTAATTTATATGTGCTGTCTTCATGTTTCTTAGTTCCTGACCGAATAGATAAAAACAATTCTGAAAAATCAACTGATTATTTTTAGTCTAGAACTTTCCAAATGAATTTCGATATTTTTTCTTTATAGCTTAAATTGGAGACCGGAATTTGATCAAAGTAAAATCGAGAAAGTTAAGGTCAACAGGATTGTGACCCACGTGATGTTAGAAACTAACTTATGAATAAATACTGAAAATCTTTATGTTTATTAGGTCAAGGCATGAGCTATGGCATAATAGAAGAAGAGTACATACCCTATCTATAATAAGTTAGTCCTTACAGGAGGAAGTAAATTGATCCAAGAAAATCTATCTGTTCAATTTCATGACGGCGAAAAAAGGCTCATAAGGGTGCTATTACCTAATGATTATAAAAACACAACAGAGAAGTTTCCCGTGCTTTATATGTTTGATGGGCAAAACCTTTTTAACGAAAATAGGCAGAAGTCGCCCATCCTCTATAGGTGGGTGATGAATGCCTTCGGTATGAGGGTATCGTTGGTAACTCGAAAACCGATATAAGAAGCTTATTGTCTTGTGACAACTGGTGGCACTCCAATTGATGTCATTAAGAAATATATCCAAAATCAAGGAATTATCATAAATAGAGAGTAGGTGAACTTTATGGAACAACTAAAAGCATATAAATTCCGAATCTATCCAACGGAAGAACAAGAAATCTTCTTTGCTAAGTCTTTTGGTTGTGTTCGTAAGGCCTACAATCTAATGTTGAATGACCGAATGAAAGCTTATGAAGAGATGAAGAAAGATTCCTCTAAAAAAATAAGTTATCCAACGCCTGCAAAATATAAAAAAGATTATCCATTCTTGAGAGAAGTTGATAGTCTTGCTTTAGCGAATGCCCAACTCAATTTAGATAAGGCATATAAGAAATTCTTTCGGGATAAGTCCGTTGGATTTCCTCGCTTCAAAAGTAAGAAAAATCCTGTTCAAAGTTATACTACGAATAATCAAAATGGCACAGTTGCATTGATTGATCATAAGTTCATCAAAGTTCCTAAATTGAAATCCTTAATCAGAATTAAGCGTCATAGACAACCAAGAGGAGTTATTAAATCAGTTACGATCTCACGTCACTCAAGCGGTAAGTATTTTATTTCTTTATTATGCAAAGAAGAAATACTTGAGTTGCCTAAGACTAATTCAGCAATTGGTATTGATTTGGGTATTACTGATTTTGCCGTTTTCTCGAATGGGCAAAAAATTGATATTCATCGGTTTACTTCAAAGATGGAGAAGAAGTTGAAACGAGAACAGCGCAAATTATCAAAACGAGCTTCGTTAGCTAAGAAGAAAAGGATTAATCTATTTGAAGCGGAAAACTACCAAAAGCAAAAGCGTAAAGTAGCAAAGTTACACGAAAAAGTAATGAATCAACGGACTGATTTTCTGAATAAGCTAAGTACAGAAATCATCAAAAACCACGATGTTATTTGTATTGAAAGCTTAAACACAAAAGGTATGTTGCGTAATCATAAACTGGCAAAAAGTATATCTGATGTATCTTGGTCTAGTTTTGTGAATAAACTACAATACAAAGCTGATTGGTACGGACGAGAAATTATTAAGGTCGATCAATGGTTTCCATCTAGTCAAATTTGTTCAGGGTGTGGCCATAAAAGTGGCAAGAAGTCTCTTGATATTCGAGAATGGACTTGTCCTGTTTGCAATGTTCATCACGACCGAGATATCAACGCTAGCCTTAACATCTTGGCCGAGGGACTGAGACTGAAATCAATATCTTAGATAAAACAAGAACCGTAGGAACTACGGGAATAGCTTGGTAAATAAGAGACACCGCTGTTAGTAAAGAAATACGCTATCAAGTATGCTCTATTCCCAAGAAGCTCCCACTTCAAGCGTTAAAACCGTTAAGTTTAGCTAAGTGGTGAGTAGTTCACCCCAGAAGACTCTTATACAGGAGTAACCTGGGAAGTGAAAGAGGCTTTAGAGAAGTTAATAAAAAAAGACCAAGCGCATCCTATGATTGTTGTGGGTATTGACCATGCCGGTGCTCGGCGACTTCAAGAGTATGGTCCTTTCAAAATGGAATATGATGACCAAATAATTCGTGGGCAGGGAAAAAAGTTTAGTGAGTTTTTTGTTAAAGAACTGATTCCAAAGCTAGAAACTTTGTATCCCATCGAAGCAGCTAGCGAAAAGAGGTTTTTAGCAGGTTCCTCTATGGGAGGGTTGATGACCGTTTATACAAGTCTAAGGTATCCCACCGTTTTTACAAAATCAGGTGTTTTTTCCCTTAGTTCATGGATTAGTAAACAAGCGTTTGCTGACTTTGTAAATAAAAACATTTCAACTGGAGATGCACAATATTATATTCAAGTTGGCACGAGGGAGGGCTTAGATGCAGCAACGGGTAAAGAAAACAAAGCACTGTCTAAAACATACCTTGAAGACACTATGGATATTTCAGAGCAATTAGTACAAGGTGGATATAAAAGAAACCACATAAAATTGCGTGTTGGTAAAGAAGATTGGCATAGTGAAACTTGTTGGCGGAACTATATGGAAGATTTATTGTATGGTTGCAGCAAGACAATCGAAACAATTGAAAGCGAAACAATTGAAAGCGAAACAATTGAAAGCGAAACAATTGAAAG
>JAAZGI010000023.1 GCA_012511315.1 Clostridium sp. | reverse complement strand
ATATAAAAACGGCCATCTATCCAAGGATCAATTGGAAAAAGTGAAGACCGAGATTGAAAAACATGAAGCCATTAGCGATTATTTATATGAAGAAACTAATATTCCAGGTTTAGAGGACTTTACCCAAGGGAATATGACAGAAGAAAGAAATCAAGAAGACGAACAATTTACAAAACTGATCCAGTCTACCATTCGTCGCTCCTTTATTAAAATTGGAGCAATTATGGGTGTGATTGTATTAGCCTTGGTATTGGCTATTATCTTTGTGCTCCCCACCTTTGTGTCTAATTTTTATTATCATCCCAATGAAGTGGTGGGAAAATCTGCCGATGGCATTGAAACCAGAAAGATGGCCTTGGACTTGTCGGTATTTTCGGAATTATATTTACCAGGAGCCTATCGAAACAATGTCATCGCAGAGGCTGAGGGTTACGGAAACTATCAAGTCACTATTCCCCAAAACTCATCCTATGATGGTCGTTTCACTACGGTAGTAGGCAAATTAAACCAGGGCAAGTTAACCTTATACAATCCCGACACGTTAAGATTGCCCTCTAGCAATGCTTTTGTAGCACCAAAAGAAATCCAATTTGGTTTTCATAATATGGGTGCCGCTGGAACTAGGGAAGAAGCTTTTGCTGCTTTGGAAGAATTAAAAGACAATACACTGTACCAGGCTTACTTTTCCCTTGATCATTTAATGGATTACCATGACTTTTACCAACAAATGGGAGCAGACGCTCACTGGGTTGCTATCTACCCAGGATCTGATAACTTTAATCATATGGGCGTTAATCTAAAAGTCGGCGGACTTCTCCTGGACTGGGATCGTGAAAGTTATCCTTTGCTTTCACAACTAGATAACGACCGCACAGCCAAGCCCTTTACAATCGAGGAAGATCCAGCATTAATGCAAACTCACTTTCTTAGTCTTCTGAGTTATATGAAAGACCATCCTGAAATCACCCAATTGTTCGGAAACCATTTCAATAATTGGAACGAAATCATTGACTATATCAATGCAAATGGAATGCAAGTTTATGGCTTTACTGCTGTCGCCGACAAAGAAACCATTCTGAAAATTTCAAAAGGCGAAAACATCTCTTATGTTTACACGGAGCCTTTACCCTAGCTTCAGGTACTGATGATTCCTTAATGTAAAGACGACATCGCTAAATTTGGCGATGTCGTCTTTTAAACATTAATTTATACTGTGATTTTCTCGACTTATATTTTGATAGCCCAAAGCAGTCTTATTTGAACGCCCGCTGAGTCTACCCCACTATTTATTGCTTTGCCTCTCTAGGCTCCCCTTTGACGAAGCTGAACTTGGAAAGAGATGTGTTCAGAATCTGGTTTAATGGCTTTTAAATCTGCACCATTCGCTTGGGCTACCGTTCTAGCTAAGGCTAGCCCAATACCTGAACCGCCGGTATGACGAGAGCGAGAGGTGTCGGCTCGATAAAACCGTTCAAAGATAGCTTCTAGTTGCTCCTCTGGAAAATCAGGATAGGGATTCGTAATACTAATGGTTACGCTCCCTGCTGAACTTGAGGACCGAACGGTGATGGACTCCTGGCTGTCTGTGTATCGTATTGCATTATCCAATAAGAGACGAAATAAGATGCTTAGACTTTCTTGATTCCCTTCTACCCATAGAGTTTCTGGGAGTTCCAACTTTAGATGCAACTGCTTGTCTTTTAACATAGGGAAAAGCTCTTCAGCCATTTCTTCTAAAAGTGGTACCAAGTCAACTTTAGTTAAAGCTAATTCTTTGAGTTGATCGTAATGGGATAGCATCAACATATCTTGAATTAAATGATCCATCCGTTTCACCTGGCGGTGAATGGAGTCCGTCCATTGATCCTTGCCATGGGTAAGTTCAATCACATCCGCTGAGGAGGAAATAATTGAAAGGGGAGTTTTCAGTTCATGACCGGCATCATTAACAAACACCTTCTGCTTTTCAATGGTTGCAACGATGGGACGAATTGCCTTTCCTGCTAATAGCCAAATGATCATCCACACAAGCAGCAGAGCTGCTAGCAAGAGCCAAAGAGAATTTTTAAATGAATCAATAAAAACTTGCCT
>JAAZGI010000022.1 GCA_012511315.1 Clostridium sp. | reverse complement strand
AGGAAAATATCGCTAAAATCCATCTTGATGAATCATTCAATCCAGATTCTGATGATTATCAACGAGCTTTAATTTTATTTATCCAAAGAGATGGTCTTGGTTTAGATGAAACCGTCGCTTTCGCAGCGACTCTTTTAGAAACAGTTCAATCATTAGATTATTATTTCGATGAATTTTATCTCCACCACCAAGAAGCTTCTGGAGAATATGTTCCATATCAAATCCCCGGCCATTTAATCAATAGCCAAGCACTACATACCGAATTAGCTAACGTATTGAGCAATTCTTCAGTCGAATCTCTCATTAAACCCATCCAACCTTAATTCATTGAACGGTATCCGGCATAACTAAAGAGCTAAAAAAAGAGCAATCCTGGCCTGGACTGCTCTTTTTTTTATTCTTCTTTCGTTTTAAGTTTTAAAAGGAATACTAATCATTACCTTTAATCTTTTTTATTATAAAAACTCCACTTAAAATTAACAGAACCAAAATTATACTCGGCACTATATATCGCCTAAGCTCATTTCTTTGAAGATCCCTTTCTTCCCCTGAAAATGTGTTTGTATTATTTGGTTTGCTTAACTTGTTGGGGAACTCACTGCCTTGAATTGTGTCAGGAGTCGTTTCAGTCTTGGTTTCAGGTTTTGTCTCAGCCTTGGTTTCAGGCTTAGTTTCAGGGTTTGTCTCTGGCTTTGTCTCAGGCTTGGTCTCAGGTTTTGTTTCTGGCTTTGTTTCAGGCTTTGTCTCAGGCTTTGTTTCAGGCTTCGTTTCAGGCTTGGTCTCTGGTTTGCTCTCAGGTGATTGAGGTCGCCGTTCTGGCTTGACCGTTCGAACCGAACGATTTTGAATCAAATGGTCAAAGATGAGTGAAGGGGGAGTGGCGATAGGCTCTTCTCTTTTATAAATGTAGACAAAGTGAGGTACCTTAACTCCCTTTAAGGTTTTCATTCCTGTCTCTAGTCGGTCAAAATAGTAGCCTTGTAGTGCTTTAGGTTCAGGTATTTTATAGGTTTCCCAAAAATATTCTATATCTTTTGTTTGTGTGTCAGACAACTCCTTCATGGACTCATCAATCCAAGACAACCAGACACTTCTCACTTCCAGCGCCGTTTTTTTCGTGGGCATTTCATCCAGTGGGACTGGTTCCGGTAGTGTTCCTGGAAGAATATCATCCTGAGTATAAAAGTAGTTGACTCGAAATGATACCTGATCGTCAATTTCAAGTTTTAGAACATTCACCGTTGCAAAGACATAGCCAGCTAACGCTGGTGGCTCTGAATAGACAAAGTGATTGTTTTCAACTTTAAATATTTTTTTCTGATAATCAACCAGTATATTGCCATAGTCATCCATTAGGCTCACATCAGCTGTGAGTCCGTTTTCCGGTTGTGCTCGAACTTCTTTTTGGCCCCACGAGAAACTGATGAGGATTATAATTATAATTCCAATATTGAAATACGCTGACCTTCTCATAGACACTCCCTAATTTAGATACTGAAAATAAGTCCATACTTTTACATTTTACCTTTTATATTAAAGTCAGTTGTTGCTAGTTGGTTACTAAACCCTTACAATCCAATGACAAATTCACGGCAGCGTCATTTAAGTGGCACAATACTTTAAAAATCCTCATTCTACATTCACTTCCTGTAAAAAACGAGTGAGTTTTAATTGGTACACCTAAATTGAAATTGCACACCCAAGGCACAATGATGCCGGGTGTGCAATGTTTATAAAGCTTTTGCCAAGGCAACTTCAGAAATTCTTGAGATATTGGACTTAATATCTTTTTCAAAGATCTCTTCAAGGCCCTCAATTTGTGAGGATGAAATATTTAAAGCTGCTGCCATAATATATTTCATTTGTTGTGGGGAGGTATGGTCGATTACTGCTTCCACCTCTTTTAATGATGAAGGGAATTGTCCCTCCTCAATCCGGTCAAACAATTTATCTAAGGCTACTTTGGTCTTTTCCTTGATCAGGCGTTTCCCATCTGCCATATCATAGGCAATGGATAGTAGCATAAGGTTTCGTTCCGTCAATAAAACCTCATCTTTACGGATGGTCTTCATCACAAAACTAAATGCCTTGTTAATGTTATTAAGATAAATAGTCGCTGGTTCTTTGCCAATGGTAAATGCAAGTAAAGCTTTCAGCGTGGTTTCCAGCATATGTGTTTCTTCTGTGCATCCCGCATCGCAAAAAGAGCCGTCCGCCAATTGATTTTTCGCTAATATTCTAAGAAGATTCTCACGTTCAAATTGAATAACTTCTAGCGCTTCTTTGCGCGAAATCCCTTTTTGAGCCATGGTTTCACGAATGGTGATATCACTAGAATAACGAGTATCATCCAAGAAAAAGGACTCAGATAAAAGCCTCATGGTGTCTTCTGACATTTCCAAAGGAACAACTCTTTGCATTGCAAATCCTGTGACAGGGTCTTCAATGGATTCTGTTAAAATAAAGGCCGTTTCTGATGACAGCATTTTATACTCTTTTGACAGTTCCAAAATCCTCTCGCGAATCTGTTCTTTCTCATGACCGCGAACTTTACGCTCCCGCTCTTCCAAGGCTTCAATGAGCTTTCGGGTCCAAACTTTTTCTATCAATTTAGAGTTTTCGACAATCTCTAAACGATCAAGATCCGCCACAAGAATGTGTTCATGTTCTCCTTCACGACCTTTGACGTTTCCCTTCAATGTGACTTTTCCTTCAATTTCACCAATGACTTCAGCAAAAATAGTAAAAGGTTCACGGTCATAAAGGTAAGATATAGTTCCAGGGAAAGTTTTCTCCACCTGCATTGCTCCCCAATCAATGTCTGTTACATCAAGTTGTGGATTGTGAATTCGATGGAATTGGCGGAGAATAATATCATCCACCCTCTGGCCTTCCTCAACAAATTCAGACATGCCCATGCCTACTTCTGCTAGCTTATTTATAAAATAAGAGTTTAGATCTGTATCCATGCCAACGGTGAATAAACGAGCATTTCCAATGTTTGTTCGCACATATTCGATAATTTCGTCTTCATCTTCAACCATATCGTCTGAAAACAGGAACATATACTCTGGTACATCGGCCTGTTCAACGTCTCGCAGCGCCATACGAAGGGCAGAATAGATATCTGCTCCGTCATTGAGTTCTAACTTCTCAATCCACTCAGTTGCTGCCGCAAGAGACTCTTCTGAATAAGGCACCTTACCTTGTGACCTAAATACATTAATCTCTTTGTCAAAGCTGATTATGTTGAAATGATCCCCTTCATTTAGGTTTCGCAAGGCAATTAAAACAGCTGTTTTGGATTGTTCTGCCTTAAATCCAGCCATCGATGAGGAGTTATCTACTATAAAGGTGTAGTTTTTCGGGTCATCTATTTCGTTATCTGGCAATATCGGGAAGAAACGTAGCATTAAAATTGCCTGATCGCTTTCATTTTCTTGATCGTAATAGGCATAGGCAATCCCGTCAGCTTGACGAGGTTTATCCTCTACAATATCGAGAACTAAATCCTTTTCTAAAGTTTGTCCTTGATCCATGGTAACTTTACGCAGGGTCTCGTCATGTCGCTCTACTTTAATCTTATGACTATGGCTTTTAATAGTTACCTCACCATAAGTTTCAACTAGCAAATTGAGATTAAACTCCGATGCTTCATCCAGTTCTTCCTCAGTCTCAGAGCTTATGTAAGTGGGGTCAATAACTGAAGGAATAATTACTCGCACAAGGTTGTCGTCATATATTAACTGATCCATATAAGTAATCTTTATGATGACCTTCTCATTAGGCATGACGTCACCAATGGTAATTTGAAAATCATCTTCTTCGTCGGATTCTAATGAGATCGGATTAATTTTTTCCTCTCTGGCTCGTTCTAAAATCTTTAGAACTTCCTCTCTCGACTCCACCGAAGCTACTAGGTTTTTTCCACCCAAGCTAACGGAGAAGCCTGTAAGGGTCGCCGTTTCAGGAATTGGGAAAGAATAGGTGCAATGCACATCATCTTCTCCCAAATTCCGATAATGTTGCGCGATAGTATACTCAATATATTCACCACAAACATTGCCAGAAACTTGAAGTTTATTCAATTTTACGCCCTTGTCTTTGGCAGAGAGCCCATATTTTTTCATGATGTTCCTCCTCTTTCGTTCCCTGTTCAGGAGCTTATAATCTTGTCTCCTATTATACCGTACGGAGTCACAGGCTGTAACCCTATAGTTTCACGGAATATTTAATAGTTCTAGTAAAAATCAATTAAAAGCGACTCTGCCATAGTTATTGGGCAGAGTCATAGATTTTCCATTTTTTCTTTTCAAGTTATTTTGAATCCTTTGTTCCTTAGAGTTCAGTTGACTACTTAAAAGAGTACACTCCAGCAATCAGATGGACTCTCTCCGTCATTAAAGTTAGTTCTTATCGCTAAAATCATTATTCCCTTCTTTGTTATTAACCTTTGATTCAAAGGGAATAATGTTGGATCGGTGTTCATGGTTATTGATATGATCCTCGCAATACTCAAAGTTTCCATCACATTTACTGCAATAACGGAACATCATGTCTGGAACATCCTTTTCAGTCCGTCCACATACTTCACACCGATGGATTGTTTTTGTTTTAGCCTGAACTTTTTTAATTTTCTTTGTGTACTCGCCTTTTCGTTTGCGCGTATGGAAATACTCTTGGACAGCTTCATAGTTTAAAAGAAGCAACAAAGCTAAAATCAGAAAGTATTCATACCCACCTTGAATACCGTTCCAAATCATTAGACCGATACCAATAAGTCCTAAGATTTTCCCTTTAACGGGAATTAGGAAGTAAAAATAAATAGTAAATTCAGGATTATATAGACCTGCTAATGCCGTGATCCCTAGGATGACAGGATAGAAATCCACAAAATTTCCAGAAACAAAGCCATATCCTGCCAATGCAATCCAGCTTAATACCATAAATACATTAGCTCGCGACATTCCTACCCGTGCTTCCAGTGTCCGAATAACAAAATAATAGATTAACATGCTAAAACCAAACCAGATGATTGAGAAAAAGTCACCTGCTGGTCTCGATAAAAAAGGGATGCCCAATATACGCCATACTTCACCTAATTTTATGATTCGACCTGGATTAAAATAAAAAAGCTGGAAAAAGCTAAAAGGCACCTTGAAAAGATTAAAAATAAAGTCTGAAGTAAAAGTAATAATCATGCCATAAAGACTGAGGTGCAATAGTGATAAACGGCCAAATTCATTTTTTAACCCTTTAAAGGGTGATCTATTTCGATTTTTCAATATTATCGTCTCCTCTATAAAAGAAATCTTCTTTATTATCCCTGTACTGTCTCTGTTTAAAGCTCAGCTTATTTAGTATATCTCATGGCTCATAATTTTAGCAAATTCAACTTTATCTCTAGCCCCATCTTGATTTACAAGCTCTAATATATTTATCCAATAATCTGGTCAGCCATCCCATCCAACAATCATTTGATAGACTCTACGATAATTCAATGCTTTTTGGTTAGTATATAGTATAATGTTTATAGTTTAAAATCTTACAAAGGAGGTGGCAATTTGAAATATTTTGGAAAAACCCTCTATGTTTTACTAGCCACACTGATAAGGACTCTTCCTTATATTATTTTTATTATGACTCACTTAGCCTGGGGCGTGTACTCATATATGATTGATCCACTAAGTCTTTTAGACGTTTCAACGATTCCTGGGACCATTGGAGCCTTCAATTGGCTTTATTTAAGCTTGGGTGTCCTTATCTTGGTTTTTTTAACCATGGAATTTAAGCTATTGGCTTACAGTACATTTTTAGGCGCCTTCCTTGGCCAAAACCTCCATTTTTTGCGTCAATGGGATATTTCAGTTTATAATCTCTCGTTACCATCATTACAGAATACCTGGTATGCACTCATTTTTCTTGGACTTTTAATTGGGTTTTTACTTCAAGTTTTATATACAGGTGGACGGAAATACTATAAGGTCAAGCAATATAATTTTATGCGTCAACAGCGCCAAAAACAAACGGCACCATCTGAATCTGAATAAGCTAGCAGACTTAACTCAAATTAATTACATCTAACTATGCTCCACTTATTTAACGTAAAAAGCTAGTTTGCCTAAATCCAACAAGGATTCATCAATTATTTTAGGTTACCCATATCGTCCTTAGAAAAAGACAAGTAATTTTTATTTACTTGTCTTTTTCTTCTGTACTGTTCTCTTTGCCTGCCTTTATCGTATCCTGAACTCTTAGTTCTAGGGGAAGTTAACTCTTTGCCAGCCAGCTATCACCTGCCCATTGGCAATTTTTTTCAAATTCCTTGGAGGACTCGTCTTCAGTTTAAGGATAAGTAAAATCGCAAGTAAAAGCACACTTTCACCTGCGATTAAGGTTGATTGTAATGTAATGAGATTGGAAAGTTGTGGAGCTACTTCTTCCACTTTATTTTCACTTCATTTTAACGATACAATTTAGGTCTACTTGACGGTACAGTTTAGATCTACTCTTAAGCCTATTTATAACTTGCCGGCTCACCACTAGCTACAGATTTAAAATCTCCATTAAACATAAGCGGTAGAGTTACGGTAAATTCAGTAAACTCCCCCACCTTTGAGTCGAGTTGTAAAGTGCCTTTATGGACATCCACTATCCATTTAGCAATTGATAGACCTAAGCCAGATCCTGATTTATCTTTAGTTCGGGCCTTATCAGCCACATAAAACCGCTCAAAGACTTGTTTTAAATCTTCCTCGGCAATACCTTCACCATTATCCCAGACCTTTATAATTGCTTTATCTTTTTCTTGTTGTAATACAATCCGAATCGTTCCATCTTCAGGAGTAAACTTAACCGAGTTTTCAATAAATACTCGCAGAAGTTGCTTGAGCATTTTACGATCGGCCTCAATACTTAACGACTTGCCTTGAAACTCAATTTGCCGAACTGGTTGAGTCATCCGTGTTTCTTCTGCAACCTCTTCAACTAGCTTAAGTAAGTCGAAAAACTCTGGAACCACATTTAGTTTTCGGTTTTCCCCCTTAGCAATAAACAGGAGGTTTTCTACTAGATTATTCATGTTATAGGTTTCTTCTTTAATAGCTGTAATTGCCTCATCAAGAATCTCTGGATCATCTTTACCCCATCGATCCAAAAGCTCAACATAGCCTTTCACTACAGTTAAAGGTGTTCGTAGCTCGTGAGAGGCATCAGAAACAAATTTGCTTTGTTTCGCGTAGGCTGTTTCCATTCGATCTAATAGAGAATTAAAGGTATTCCCTAATTCTGTTAATTCATCGTTCGTATTTGGAACACGGATCCGATCCTGTAGATTTTCTGCATCGATCGACTCCACTGACCGGCGCATATTATTAATTGGTTTAAAACTTTCATGACTCATATAACTGCCTACCGCTAAAGAAAGTAGCATGCCTAGAAAGGAGGCAATAACTAAAGTCACAATCGTTACTCTTTGATTGTAAGAATTCTCTTCGATGCTTTTAGCAATGGTCAAGCTATAGCTGACTTGAGCCGGTCCAATAAATTCTGTGTGAATCACGGTAGCTCGATGTGCGACTCTTTCGCCTAAATAATCAAATTCCAAGTGGGAATACTTTTGCCCTTCAATAATCTTTAATCGATCTGTGGAATTAAATGTTAGATGATCGGATCTAATTTGCAAGACTAAAGGAAAGCCAATTCCATTCGCTTGTAAATCAGCCGTTGTAAATGTTCCTGTCTCGCGCAACACCGATTCTACCAAACTCCGAGTCCTTAGTAACTGGATATTATCATTGCTTTGATTATAAAAACGAATGGTCAGAAAAACCGCTCCATTCATAGCCACCAAGACCATTGTGAAAATCAAGGAGTATATAAGCGTAATTTTAGTCTGGAGTTTAACTTTCATCAATGTCCCGGATGGTGTAACCCGCCCCACGCATGGTGTAAATTAATTTTTTAGGATAATTATCATCGATTTTACTTCGTAAAAAACGAATATAAACATCGACAACATTAGTTTCTCCTTCAAAGTCAAATCCCCACACTTTATTTAAAATTTTCTCCCTTGATAACACAATCCCTTGATTTTCCATCAGGTAGGTTAGCAGATCGAACTCTTTTTTTGTCAACTCTTTGCGATCACCAGATCGTCGAACCTCGTAGGTTTCTTTATTGAGCGTTAATTCACCCACCGTTAGGACCATGTTTTTATCTTTCACTTCTTCTTCATGACGGAAAATCACCCGCAATCGGGCCAAGAGTTCCTCCATTTCAAAGGGTTTGGTCATATAGTCATTGGCCCCAATGTCCAATCCTTCTACCTTATCTTTTAAGCCATCTCGAGCTGTTAGGATTATAATCGGAACATCCGAAAATTTACGAACTCGTCGACAAACTTCCGTTCCGTCTATAATGGGAATCATTAGGTCTAAGATTATTGCATCATAATCATTGTTCATAATATTCATGATGGCTGTTTGGCCTTCATTCACTGTATCCACTTCGTATCCTGCATGTTTTAATTCAAGTTCAATAAAGCGAGCTAACTTCCGCTCATCTTCTACAACTAGAATTTTTCTGTTTTTAACCACAATTTCACTCCATTCATTTACACTTTTTCATCCTTATAGGCTAAATCGCCAAATGATAAAGCTATATTAACTTATTTCTCGCCTTTTCCCAAATTTCAAAGGAATGCCAAAACCCTATTTCTCTTCAAAGAGGGGTAAGAACTCTCCATAGCCTGTTTCTTCTAGGTCCCTCTTGGGAATAAAGCGTAAGGCTGCAGAGTTAATGCAGTAACGCAATCCCCCTTCTTCCTGTGGCCCATCTGTGAACACATGTCCCAAATGGATGTCGGATTCTCCGGTTCGGACCTCAGTGCGTGCCATCCCGTGAGAGCGATCTGATTTTTCAGAGATCACTTCACGTTTGATTGGCTTTGTAAAGCTTGGCCAACCACAGCCTGCATCGTACTGCTCCTTAGTTGTGAAAAGCGGTTCCCCTGTATAAAGATCTACATAGATACCGTCTTCTTGATTGTTGTAATATTCATTGCGAAAAGGGGGCTCGGTTCCATTGCTCAAGGTTACCTTTTTTTCCATTTCACTGAGATGTTCTATAATATCTTCTTTACTAATTAACTTATAATCTTCTCGTTTTAAGTTTTTTTTCATAATTTCTCCTTGCTTTTATCGAAACAATCCTTTATCTTATCTAAAATATATCATATAATTCGACTTCTCTGAGTGATAGTCAAGATAATTTCATAATGTTGACTGAAAGCTTATAATAAATATACTAAAATGGAGGGATTAAGATATGTCAAATAAATTAAGAACAAAAACACCAAGCAAACAAAAAGAAGACCCTCACGTCTTCCATTATCGGATGCTTCGCTCAAGTCTTTTATTCACCTTCACGTGGATTATTGCAGCTGTCTTAGCTCTCACCGTCATTTGGTATTTTGATTTTAAACTCAATAGCGAAGAAGGATTAACTTTAATAATCGCTTCACTACTTTCCTTGGTGTTGGCCTTCCATAGCCTTGAGCAAAGGGGTAGTCCTTACGTATACCTTTATGATGACCGCATTAAGATTCATTATTCATTTCTTCGTGATGTAACCATTCCGTACAGTAAACTTCGCGACATTAATGTTATAAATGAAGAACTAGAACTAGGATTAAAAAGTGGAGCTTTAATTGTTCTAAATTTAGGTCATCTTAGTTTCCACGATCAATCGACTCTACTTGCAGCTTTAAATGATAAAGTAAAAAACGATGAACCTGTTTCAAATACCACAAACAACTAACACTCAATCAAAACTAAAGGGGTTTAAAAAATATTTTCTAACCTTCCCCCACAACATCTGCTACTTTATCTGCAAATTTCAAAAGAAATCTTATAAAAATTTTGTATTGACCCCTTTGTAGTTACCAAGTCTTTCGCCTTTGATCAGGCAATCCCTTACCTTCATTTGAAGACTAGTAGTTGCCTTATAAAGTTTAGGATTATCTTCAACCTTCTGAAATAAACGCTCCTCAGCTTGTCTTTTACTTAAATCTTTAGATATTATTTTATATTGTTGTTGAAACTTCACAATATTATTATTTGCGCTCAGTAGTGTAGCCAGTTTAGGGTTTAGCAACCAAGAATCACAAACAAATATGACCTTTTCCCCTCCATTTCCTCTCGCCTTAAAAAATTCCACTGCTGTTTCATAGGATTGTTGACACAAATCAAAATCCAAAGGCTCACCACTTTGTATATGGGTGTTTAGTATTATTACTTCATCTAAAATTCCACGCACATGCAGAAACTCTTCTACTTGATTATCTTTAACTGGCTCAAATTGCAATCTTCCTAGCTTAAATACCTTTAAATCTAATGATTTCTCCACCCATTTATACTCTTTTATACCTAAGACGCCATGCTCGTTTTTATAGACTTGTGCCCAAACATCAAGATCAGTCATGGTTTCAACATAAATCTTTTCGGGTATTCCTTCTGCTTGATACTTTTTTTTCACATCTAAAGATATCTCTTTCAATAAATAATATAAATCCTCGTAGGGAGTTGACGAATGGCTAAACACAAATTGATGAAATGCTTGTCGATTAGAATCATACAACGCCCTTCAGTCATGTGTAGCTTCAATTTTAAGTTCACATGGATTATCACAATCCATGCACCTAACATGCCCAGTTGCCTTTTCTCCTAATTCCAATTTAAGTACCACTGATTTCATAGGGAATAATTGACAATATGAATTCACACTTATACTGCAAACGGAATCCATCCTTTTTAAAATAAACTCTTGGTTTTCTATTGGAAACCCTTGATTTCCTGGGTACCATTCTTTAACTACATACAATCCTAGTTTACTTTCAATCTCATCAACTATGAGCTCTTGAATGCAGT
>JAAZGI010000186.1 GCA_012511315.1 Clostridium sp. | reverse complement strand
GAACGGAAGTTTCTCCTAAGGTTGGCAGAACTTGGGAAATATATTCCATAAATATATTATTTGGCCCTAAAATCAAAACCTTATCTTCTAGTTTTTTCCGGTAGTTATAAAGTAACCACGCCACTCGGTGCAGGGCAATGGTTGTTTTACCTGACCCCGCCACACCATTAACCACAGCAACGCCCTCTGGACGATGACGAATGATTTCATCCTGCTCATGTTGAATGGTCATGATGATATCTTTTAGTTTCTCACCCGCATTGGATGATAAAACATACTGGAGAATTTCATCGCGAATTTCTACTTCAGAGTCAAACATCCCTAGCAGTTTGGATGCTTTAATGATAAATTGGCGGCGAGCTAATATATCAGCCTTATTTTCTCCTGCTGGAGACTCATAAATGACTTGGCCCAAACCACCATGATAAAACAGTGTAGCAATAGGTGCACGCCAGTCAATAATAATCGGCTCATAGAGCTTTTCATCAATATATCCGAATTTTCCAACGTAAATTTCTTCTTCGCCCTCACCTTCGGAAAAAGTAATTTTTCCGAAGTAAGGTGAATCCATTAAGTCCTGCATTTCATTAATACGACGCAGAACTGATTTATAACTTTCTTCTCTGGCAAACATTTCATGATCAAATGCATCCAGTGGTTTGTCTTCATCGAATTTATTTTCTTCAATCATCTGTTTTCGATAGTCAACCAGATGTTCTGTTAGATTTTTCTTTTGACCGGCTAAATCCATGATCGTTTGGCTCAAGCGATTAATAACATTTTCTAAATGTTGAACTTCTGCCTGAACCTCCGGCCTTGTTAAATCTAGCTCTAAATTTGTTTTTGACAAAATATTATCCTCCCCGGATGGGGCTTATTCCCCTGTCGTATGATTCTAAATGTCGTGTGGTGTATCCACATCCGGTGCCGATAGGACTGAATCTTTTTCCTTTTCAAGGATCTCTTCAGTCGTTGTGTGGTCGGCCGCTATATTTTCCTTGTTTGATTGAATAAGGTGTGGTGTATCCACATCTGGTGCAGGAAGTTCGGCATCAGGTTCTTGATTGCGAATCCCTGGCGATGCTGGATGTTCAGTTTCTGTTTCTTCATGACTCATTAAAAAGTCGTCGCCTTTAAATTCTCTAATGATCTCTCCGAGCTGCGCTCCTGTAAGTGTTTCGATTTCTAAGAGCTTTTCAGATGCTGCCACCAACAAGTCCTTGTTTTCTTCTAAAATCTTTTTAGCCACTTGATGACATTCATTAATGATCTTCAACACTTCAATGTCTAGCTTGGTTTGTGTCTCGGCGCTTACATTGGAGACTGGACGTCCATCCAAGTAAGTACTACCTGAAGATTCAAGTCCCATCATGCCAAAGGTATCGCTCATACCGTACATGGTAACCATTTTTCGTGCCATGGCAGTTGCACGTTCAATATCATTGGATGCTCCTGTGGTTATGCTGCCGAATTCAACTTCCTCTGCTGCACGACCGCCGAGAAGAATTGAAATTTCTTGGAGAATTTCTTCTTTGCTCATTAAGTATTTATCTTCCATAGGTACCTGAAGAGTATAGCCTAGAGAACCCATGGTTCGAGGAATAATGGTAATCTTAACCACTGGATCCGTATTCTTTTGAAGAGCTGCCACCAATGCATGTCCCACTTCATGGAAGGAAACAATTCTTTTTTCTTTTGGCGACATAATTCGATCCTTTTTCTGTTGTCCGGCGATGACCACTTCAATGGCCTCCATTAAATCTTCTTGCTTAACAAACTGACGTCCGTTTTTAACGGCGCGTAAAGCTCCTTCATTGATGATGTTGGCAAGGTCTGCTCCAACAGCTCCTGGGGTGGACTGAGCCAATTCTTTCAGCTCTACATCATCGCCCATTTTAACGTCTTTGGAGTGAACCAATAAAATAGCCTCGCGACCTCTTAGGTCCGGTGCATCCACAATGATTCGCCGATCAAATCGGCCGGGTCTTAAGAGCGCTTTGTCTAGTACTTCAGGACGGTTGGTTGCCGCAAGAACAACGACCCCCTTTTGAGAATCAAACCCATCCATTTCGGCCAGTAATTGATTTAAAGTTTGTTCGCGTTCATCATTTCCACCAGGCATTCCACCGTTATCACGGCTCTTACCAATGGCATCAATCTCATCGATGAAAATAATACAGGGTGCTTTCGCTTCCGCTTCTTTAAAGATATCACGAACTCGAGCTGCTCCCATGCCGACAAACATTTCAACAAAGGCTGAACCCGATTGAGAAAAGAAAGGAACGTCAGCTTCTCCAGCTACTGCTTTTGCAAGTAAGGTTTTACCTGTTCCAGGAGGTCCCACTAAAAGGGCTCCCTTGGGAAGACGGGCTCCAATGGCTGCATACTTTTGTGGATTATGAAGGAAATCAACAATTTCTGTCAACGATTCTTTGGCCTCTTCTTGAGCAGCTACATCTTTAAAGCTAACGCCAGTGTTTTGCTCATATAACTTGGCTGTGCTCTTGCCCATACCCATAATGCCTCCACCCTTGGAGCTCATGGATCGAGAGAACATTCGGATTATCATGACAAAGAAGAACACCATAAAAAGTAAAGGAACAATATTTAAAAATACGGTTAAAAAATCAGTGCTGGCTACAAGTTTTGTGGGCACGTTCTGTTCAGAAGCTTCCCGTACAACGTCAGCGGCCAACTCACTAGAAATTTTTGTTTTATAGAAAGTATCGCCTGATTTTAATTGGTAGATGATTTCACTACTACCCGTATCATAATCCAAGGCCTTTACTTCTTGTTTCGATAAGGCTGAGGTGAGATCCGTATACCCAGCTGCCACGGATTGAGGGGCACCTAAATTCTTCATGCTATACCACATAGCTACCATACTAACGAGTAGGATAATCAGCACAATAATACTTCTAGCATCAGGTTTTTGCGGTTTAGGCGGCTCAGGCCGCCCTGGTTTTCTGTTTTTATTATTTTCTTTCATTTCATCCTCCCTATCGGGTCGTAATCTTTATAATTTTGACAAAGCCAAAATAGCTTCTGCGTAAATTTTTGTCCATAATAGTAAATCTTCAATAAAGATATACTCATCGGCAATATGTGCCACTTCATCTCTGCCTGGTAGACCCGGTCCAAATGCCACGATATTATCCATCGCTTTTGCATAGGTTCCCCCACCAATTGCAACAGGTTTTGCCTTTTGATCACCTGTAACACTGCGATACACATCCATTAATGATTGAATCATTGGAAGATCTTCTGGATAGTATAAGGGAGGTGTAAATTCGCCAAAGGCAACATCCCACCCCTTAGGTGCAAACTTAAGTTTTAGCGGGCCTTCGACATCTTGATTGGAATAAGTCACCGGGATTCTAATATCAAGTGTCAGCTTTAACACTTCATCCTCAAACCTCATTAATCCAAGGTTACAGGTTAACTCACCCGATGGCTCATCGGTAAAGCCAATGCCTAAATGTTTGCCATTAAGATCTTGGAAAGTCTCAAGGAGAAAGTCCATCTCTTTTGCCAATCT
>JAAZGI010000185.1 GCA_012511315.1 Clostridium sp. | reverse complement strand
AGTTGCCTAGATCTAAACCAGCTCTTTCATCTTGGTCTTGACGTTTCGTAAATTTACCGTCTGAATTCACGCGCCCTAAAAATTCAAAGTTGATTTCTCGATTATCAACATCCACTGATGCAACTTGAACTTTTACGCGGTCGCCTAGTTGTAGGGTTCCATGGGTATGAGAGGTTAAGATCATCCGACGTTCATCATATTCAACATCTTCATTTAAGGTTCTAATATGGATAAGTCCTTCAATGGTATTGGGTAGCTCCACAAACAAACCAAAGTTTGTAACCGATGAAATCACCCCTTCATACTCTTCACCCAAGTGAGCATGCATATATTCAGCTTTTTTCAGGTCATCCACTTCACGTTCTGCTTTTTCAGCTATTCGTTCCATTTCACTGGACACCGTCGAAGTCTTGGCCACTGCGCCTGTCAAACGTTCCATTTCTTCCGTTGTCAACTTGCCGTTCAGCTGTAATTTAATGATTCGGTGAATTTGTAAATCAGGATACCGACGGATCGGTGAAGTAAAATGACTATAATACTTTGCCGCCAAGCCAAAGTGCCCTAAGTTATTCGGTGAGTATTTTGCCTGCATCATGCTCCGTAGCAATAATCGAGACAGAACGTGTTCAGCATCTGTTCCTTTCACTTTTTCTAAAACCGTTTGCAAATCTCTTGGTTCAATTTCTTTTCCAAAGCGGACAGAAACGCCCAAGAGGCTTGCCATTTCAGAGAAAACTTGTAGTTTCTCTGGATCCGGATCTTCATGCACTCGGAACACAAAGGGTAGCTTTTGCCAATAATAAGTTTCCGCTACGGTTTCATTTGCAGCTAGCATAAACTCTTCAATGATTCGATTGGAAACACCGCGAACAAAGGGGCGGACGTCAATGGGTTCACCTTCTTCATTGAGTTCAATGAAACTTTCCGTAAAATCAAAGTCGATGGCTCCTCGATTGGACCGTTTTTCTCGCAGAATTTCAAAAAGTTCTTCCATTTCTTTAAACATGGGAATTAAGTTTGAATATTTTTCAATCAACGCTTCATCTTGGTCTGTAAGGATGGCATTCACATCATCATAAGTCATTCGAGCTGTGGTTCGAACCACTGATTCAAAGACTTCAGAATTCTTTACAACCCCTTTGGAGTCAATTTCCATTTCACATGACAAGGTCAGCTTATCCGTATTTGGGTTCAATGAACAAAGGTCATTAGAAAGCCTTTGTGGCAACATGGGAATGACTAGGTCAATTAAATATACTGATGTGGCCCGGTCAATGGCTTCACGATCTACTGGTGAGTTTTCCTTTACATAATGACTAACATCAGCGATGTGAACCCCTAGCTTATAGTTCCCATTATCTAGCTTTTTTACTGTGATGGCATCATCCAGGTCTTTGGCATCGGCACCATCAATGGTAACAATAAGCTCATCTCTTAAGTCACGGCGTCTCGCCATTTCCTCATCTGGAATACCATTTGGTAGCTTGTTGACGTAATCTAAAACAGCTGGTGGAAATTCCTCTGGTAAATTATATTTTGCTAAAATCATTAGCATATCTATGCCAGGATCACCCTTACGACCTAGCACTGAGATAATCTTTCCTTGAGCGTGTTTATCCCCATCTGGATATCGAGTCAGTTCACATACCACAACATCTCTATTTTTAGCGTTTAGATGTTCTCCCTTGGGAATAAAAATATCCTCACGGACCTTCTTATCCTCAGGAACCACGAATCCATAGTTAGGGCTTTCCTGATAAACACCGATTACAGTGGTTGTGTTTCGTGAAACAATCTTGACCACTTCACCTTCATCCTTGGCGCCTGACTCATAGGCCTGTAAATCAACCTTTACTAGTACTGTGTCGCCGTTCATTGCTCCCTTTGTTTTATCGGGTGGTATAAAGATGTCTGGTCGACTCTTCTCTCCTTCCACTTTCTCTTGGATTAGAAAACCAAACCCTTTGGCATGAAGTTGCAAATGGCCACTAAAAAAGCCTAAATCCTCTGGTAGTGAAATCCGACCTTTTTTTGACTTCACAACTTGGCCCGTTGCAATCATATTATTAATTTGAACATTAAGTTCTTTTAAGCCTCTTCCTTCAATATTTAAATCAGAAGCTAACTCTTCAATTGTTAGTGATCTTTTATTTTTTCGTTCTTTCAAGTGGTCAATAATTATTCTTTCTTCCATTTCTTATACCTCGCCTTTTCATATACCCTGCCTTACCATAAACCTCATCTTTTCATATGTTTTCATTATAGGAGTAAATCAAGCTCATATGCAGAAATGAATGAAAACTTAAACTAATCGTCACAATTGAGTCCAAAAAAATGAAAAAATCCGTGTTACCGGATTAATCATTTTATACGAAATAATGCATGAAGATGGTGTTGACAGCTAACAATACAGCTACAATGACTGTACCTCTAGCAAACATCATTTCACTAGTTCTCCCTTTGTTTTTTGAGAAGAACGTATCCTGAGCTCCGCCTCCGATAAAGCCTCTTAACCCATCCTGTTTTGACGGCTGAAGCAATACAAAAGCAATCAACAAGATCGCAAGAATGAATTCCATTACTACAAAGAATGTTCCCATATATCTGACCTCCTGATTTGGATCTTTGAACAACTTATTTTATCATAGCACAGATTAAATTACAACGGCAACACTTTTGCCGGATTCCCGTTTGGTTAAGCTTTTCAAAGACTTTTGTTGTCGTTTTTAATCTTCAAGCATTTTCAAGACTTCAAGTTTATAACTGTTTGCACTTAGGTATGAAATAACAGACAGGCTATTTAGGTCAACTTTACCTTAAATTTTTATGCCACTGTCTTTTATCCTATTTACTGTTTTTTCCTATTTCATGCACGATTCGGTTTCTCCTTTATGCAGTTTATATTATTGGAGCTTTTTTATCCAAACTTAATAATTAACGTTTATGCTAACTTTAAGATTAAAAATGTAAATCATTGACCAAGAAGGTGTACCCCATCAAATCTTGGTGACCCATGTTGCTAGCAAACTCTCATCATAAAACTAAAAACGTAAAGAAGAATACAAGGAGAACCTATTATGAATAAGAAATTTACTCGAATCCTATCAGGTCTTGCTGTTTTATCTACTGTACTGGCAGTCCCCCTATCTGCTAAAGCAGACCTGGTTGTTGCCAAAACCCCTTGGGAAAAACCGACCTTTGTCTATGGTGCTGGTCTTAACTCCCAAGATATCCTCACCACCGCCAATCAATTGGGCATTGCCGGTCAAGATCTCTTAGAGATGAATATTGATAGCAATGACATCCAGCGATACATTGGAAAAACCGTGTCCGACAAAGGCATGATCTCATCCGCTTTGGTTACAAAACTAAAAGACGGGGAAGGTGTTACGGTAGAAATTAAGACGCCAGAGAACATTACCCAGATCTCCGAAGTACACTATGCCAATGCAGCCATTACAGCAGGCGTAGAGGACATCCGGATTGATGTGGCAGCCATTCGCCCAGTTACTGGCAACTCAGCTCTAACAGGCGTATACAAGGCTCTAGAAGCCAATGGGGTATTGTTGGATAATGATCGCATGGAAGTAGCTCAAGACGAACTAGAAACCGTCACTGATATTGCCAAAGAAAATAAGTCCAATGATAAGTTCTCAATCAAGAACTTTGATCAGCTAATCATCAACATCAAAAATGAACTAAATATCTATTATAATAACATACCCGATGACAAGAAAATCACGCGAGAAGATGTTCAGCAGATTGTTGATGATGCCATCGCTGAAAACAAATTAGCCGATGTGCTCACACAAGATCAAATTAACCGACTTGTCAGTTTTTTTGAGAAATACTCCCAAACCGATGCCATCGACTCCGATGAGGTAATTTCCCAACTAAAAGACTTGTCCGGTAATATTATGGACAAAGCTCAAGAATGGTATGGTGAAGCCAAAGAATCAGGTCTGCTTGACCAGATTTTAAAAGCTATTCAAGATATCTTTGCAGGTATCGCAAACTTCTTTAAAGGACTGCTTAAATAACAATTGAATTTCTGAACACTGGTTTCTGTTAAAATTTTAAGTGAACATTTTAACCTATAGCTCGTCACTTTATTATTTTAAATACATCACAAAAGCTGGGCTCGAAAGTCCAGCTTTTTTCTTTTTGGAAATTTTATTGATTAAAAGATCGAAAAGGGATCTTCACCATCAGGATCGTTATACTGTCGACACATTTCCATCCATTCTTCAGACATTTCTTTAATGGTTGAAGTAAGCTCAATGTAGTCTGCTTGATCGATTCGGCCTCGCTCTAGCATATATTTATAAAACTTCTTAATACTTGCCGTTGTAGTTTTAATGGTGGCTGGGGTAGACCATAAACATTTTCTAATGAAAAAATAGCTTATAAAATCGTCCAGGTTAGCTGAGGAAGTTCCCTCCCTCATTTCTAACGGTTCTTCTCTTAATAAGTAATCATTAATATATAAATCAATGTTGTTGATGTGCCGTGTGATGGTTTTTTTAACTAAACCTGCCTTCTCTAAATCCTTTTTAAACTCCTCTAAAAAAACTCCATTTCTAACCCTAATTTCATCGACCAGTTTTAGAGCGCCTTCATAATCTTCATTATTTGCAAAAGCCATATTATTCAGCTCCTTTTTAACTACCTGTAATTTTCATATAAAAAATAAACTATATTTTCCGTATTGCCAAATATTTTCTTGTACTTTTTCATCAACTAAATACTGGGCCCGTAATTCTCATGTAAAGTTTAGGAGGTCAAAGAGAGCCAGTCGCTTAAGCAACTGGCTCTCTTTTGGGGTTTAACCATTATATTTTTTTAATTTAATTTAGTTATTAAAGAGGATCCACTGGTGGGTTTGATGGTGGAGTAAATACTCTAGCTGCAGCTTCTTTATCAAGCATAACCATACCTGGTCCACCCTTTGAACGTTCAATTTGGGTTAACCATGTGCTAAAGTTATCTTCTTCTTCCGCTTGCTCGTGGATATACCAGTCTAAGAACTTTTGTGCTAGATAATTCTTGTCTTCTACCGCTTGGTTATAAAGCTCATTGATTTTTCTTGTAATGAACTTTTCATGCTCAAGCCCCTTTTGGAATACGTCTAAAACTGAATCATACTGATTGGTTTGAGCATCTAAAGCTCTCATTTCCCATTTATGTCCAGTAAAGGCAAGGAATTCCATGAAGTAGCGGCAATGAACCATTTCTTCATCTGCTTGATGGTGCATGAAATTTGCAAAACCATCCCACCCCTCGTCTCTTAAATAAGATTCCATTCCAAAATAAACGTTTCTTGAGTCATACTCATGTTTGATTTGTTCATTGAACATATCGAGTAGTTTTTCACTTAGTGCCATTTAATTTCCCCCCTGTAGTAGTGTTAGCTAACAAAACTTGTTATTCCATTAGTTTTTATCCAATACCTTAATTATAAGACAGTCAGCTCTTTAAAACTTGAACGAACCGTGTCTAAACTATGATATTACTCTAAATAATTAGAACTAGTCTACATTACTAGCCTTTTTTAAGCTTGATGTAGTCTTTTTTTACTGTTTGATGTTAAAGAATGAGTCTAATCCATTGTATTCAGCCATTTCTTCCAGTTCTTCTTCAATTCGCAGAAGCTGATTGTATTTTGCTACCCGCTCAGATCTTGCTGGAGCACCGGTTTTAATCTGACCTGCATTCACTGCTACGGAAAGATCTGCAATGGTGGTATCTTCAGTCTCTCCGGACCGATGGGAGATTACTGCCGTATACCCAGCTCGATTGGCCATTTGAATCGCATCCAAGGTTTCAGTCAATGTACCAATTTGGTTTAGCTTAATTAGTATGGAATTAGCTACGCCCATATCAATTCCTCGTTTGAGGCGCTCAACGTTGGTAACAAATAAATCATCACCGACCAACTGAACTTTCTTACCAATCCGTTCGGTAAGAAGCTTCCAGCCTTCCCAATCTTCTTCGTCCATTCCATCTTCTAAGGAAATAACTGGGTACTTATTACAAATTTCTTCCCAATAATCAACCATTTCTTCAGAAGATAGTTTTCTTCCTTCTCCAGCTAAGTGATAGAATCCATCTTCATAGATTTCGGAAACGGCTGGGTCCATGGCAAGCATGACGTCTTCACCTGGTGTTAGGCCAGCTCTTTCAATGGCTTCAATAATCACCTTAATGGCTTCTTCATTGTTGGCTAAGTCCGGTGCAAACCCACCTTCATCACCTACTCCTGTAGCTAAGCCTCTTTCCTTGAGGACACCTTTCAGCGCCAGGTAGATTTGCGCTCCCATTTGCATGGCTTCCCCAAAGGATTCCGCGCCCACTGGCATCACCATAAACTCTTGGAAATCGATGTTGTTATCAGCATGAGCTCCACCGTTCATAATGTTCATCATGGGTACGGGAAGAACTTTGGCATTGACGCCACCGATATATTGATACAAAGATAAACCTAAAAATCCCGATGCAGCCTTTGCAACAGCTAGGGAAACACCTAAGATTGCATTGGCACCTAATCGGCCCTTGTTATTGGTTCCGTCCAGTTCAATCATTAAATCATCAATGAGGGACTGATCCAGAGCGTTTAAGCCCATTATTTCTGGAGCAATCACTTCATTCACATTATCGACAGCTTTTAATACGCTCTTGCCGTTAAAATAATCTTCGTCGCCGTCTCTTAATTCCACCGCTTCAAACTGGCCAGTGGATGCACCGGAAGGAACAGCTGCTCGTCCAACAGTACCATCTTCCAATGTCACTTCTACTTCAATGGTGGGAAATGCTCTAGAGTCAAGGACTTGTCTTGCAAAAATGTCTACGATTTCTACATATTGTTTCATACTGTTACCTCTTTTTATTAATTATTTTACAGCGTGGAAAACTCAAAACTTGAACTTTCATCGCTTTTAGTAATAATGAACCCGTCTTATTAGTCTTGAGTTGCAATTTCTCAGTTTTTAATCTTTTCGCTTTTTAGCTTTTAGTCGTTTTAGCTTTTTAGCTTATAATCTAGTTTTTAACTTTTCAGCTTATATGTTTTTCAACCTGTAAATCTTTTGCTATTTCGATTTACCCATTTTTTGACTTAACGGTTAAACAAGGATTTGCTGGTCATTTCAGCTGGCACCACCATCCCCATCTCTTCTAAGATAGTTGGTGCAATGTCAGATAGAATGCCATCCTCTCGTAATGTTTGCTCTGGATGATTGGTAATGTAAATCAGTGGCACCGGATTAATGGTATGAGCTGTAAATACTTTGCCCGTTTCATAATCAAGTAGCTGTTCGGCATTTCCATGGTCAGCAGTCACAAAAACCGTTCCATCTTGTGATAGCACCTTGTCAATGACCTGCTTCATGGCTCCATCTAAATACTCCACTGCTGTTTTAGCCGCTTCAAAGACACCGGTATGGCCTACCATATCGCAATTGGCATAATTCAGCACGATCAGATCGTAGTCTTTCTCATCCATAGCCTTTAACACCCCTTGAGTAATGCCAGAGGCGCTCATCTCCGGTTGAAGGTCATAGGTGGCAACTTTAGGTGAGGGCACTAAAATACGATCTTCTCCCGGCATCGGCTCTTCCACACCGCCATTAAAAAAGAAGGTGACGTGGGCATACTTTTCGGTTTCAGCAATCCGCAATTGCTTTTTACCAGCCTCGGCTAGGAGTTCTCCTAACATATGGGTAAATTCTTGTGGATGATAGGCTACATGGACATTATTTAAAGTCCGGTCATACTGAGTCAGGGTAACATAGGTTAAGTTAAGTCCCTGCCTAGAAAAACCAGCGAACTCCTCATCATTGAGTGCCCGGGTAATTTCTCTGGCGCGGTCTGGGCGGAAGTTAAAGAAAACCACAGAGTCGCCTTGTTCAATGAGACCGACTGGTTTGCCATTTTTAACCAGGGCAACTGGTTCAATAAACTCATCAGTAATATTCTTTTGATAAGAGGCTTTTAGATAGGCAATGGCATCCTCTGTTTGATTACTGGTTCCGTAGACCATGGCATCATAGGCTCGTTCAATTCGTTCCCAACGATTATCACGATCCATGGCATAGTAGCGACCGCTCACCGAAGCAATTTCTCCGGTTTTTTCCATGTCCATCAATTCTTTGAGTTCTTTTAAATAGGACGCACCAGCAGTTGGAGACGTATCCCGGCCATCCATAAAGGCATGAAGATACAGTTTCTTAAGTCCTTTATCCTTGGCTAATTTAATCAAAGCCTTAATGTGATCAATGTGAGAATGAACTCCCCCATCGGAAACTAAGCCCAACAGGTGAAGCGCCTTGTCCTCTTTGATGGCATGATCAAAGGCCATGTTAAGCGCCTCATTGCGAAAGAACTCCTGGGTTTTAATCAATTCAGAGATTCGAGTTAACTCTTGATAAACCACTCGTCCGGCTCCCATGTTCATGTGTCCAACTTCTGAATTTCCCATTTGGCCTTCAGGCAATCCCACCGCTAAGCCTGAGGCATTTAGGGTGGTTCTTGGATAATTGTTCCAGTAATAATTAAAATTCGGTTTATGAGCTGCTTTCACTGCATTTCCCTCGGTTCTTGGATTTAGACCGAAGCCATCCAGAATCAGCAACATAACAGGTTTTTTCATACGATTCCTTTCTCCCACCGGTTTAAGGGACAATATATTCTCTACTTATTATAACAAACGATCTTTGAAAAATCTTCTGCCTTTAGAGAAGCTCCGCCCACTAATGCGCCATCAATATCAGACATTCCCATCTGTTCTTTTATAGTATCTGGCTTTACTGAGCCACCGTACTGAATACGCACCGCCTCGGATACTTCACGACCATATAGATCTTGCACCGTTTCACGAATCATGGCAATGGTTTTATTAGCATCTTCTGCCGTTGCTGTTTTACCGGTACCTATTGCCCAGATTGGTTCATAGGCGATAATCATTTGTTCGACTTGATCTTTCGTTAGATCCACTAAGCCCAATTTAATCTGACTCTTTAAATGAGATTCAGTTTCTCCTTGTTCTCTTTGCTCTAAGGTTTCCCCACAGCACATGATAGGAATCAGCTGATGGTTAAAAGCAGCTTTCAACTTCTTATTAACGGTTTCATCGGTTTCAGCAAAATATTGTCTCCGCTCAGAGTGACCAACAATCACATAGTCAATGGCCAAGTCTGCCAACATGCTGGGAGAAATCTCGCCTGTATAAGCACCTTTTTCTTCAAAGTGCATGTTCTGGGCTCCAATTTTCACATTGCTTCCCTTGGTTAATTCACGAAGTTTTGGCAAATGAATATACGGTACGCACAATACCACCTCAGCCTCTGCTTCTTTTACCATTGGTATTAAATCTTCCACCATCTTGACCGCTTCAGATAGCGTATAGTGCATCTTCCAGTTTCCTGCAATTACAGGTTGTCTCATTTTAATTGTCCTCCCTATCATTAAGTGCTGCAATTCCTGGTAATTCTTGCCCTTCAAGAAATTCCAAAGAAGCTCCACCACCAGTGGAAATATGCGTCATCTGATCGCCAAAACCTAATTGATTGGCTGCCGCCGCTGAGTCTCCACCGCCAATTACTGTTGTTGCTTGGGACTTAGCCATGGCTTCGGCTACCGCAATAGTTCCTTGGGCAAAGTTTTTAAATTCAAACACACCCATGGGGCCATTCCAAACCACTGTTTTGGAGTCTGCAATCGCCTCAGCATAAAGTTTTCTGGTTTTCGGGCCAATATCCATCCCCATAAATCCCTCTGGGATGTTTTGGTCTTCCGTTACAACGGGCTCGGTGTCTTCAGAAAATTCTGCACCAACTATGTGGTCCACCGGCAGTAATAGATTGACCCCAAGCTTTTGGGCCTTTTCTACCATTTCCAAGGCATAATCCATTTTATCTTCCTCAAGGAGAGAATTTCCTATGGTATAGCCTTGGGCCTTTAAAAAAGTATAGGCCATGCCACCCCCAATAATCAGGCTGTCCACTTTCTCAAGCAAGCTGTTAATCACATTTATTTTATCTGAAACCTTAGCTCCTCCTAAGATTGCTATAAATGGACGCTCTGGTTTATTGATCGCGTCCCCTAAAAATTTCAATTCTTTTTCAATTAGGTATCCAGCCACTGCTGTATCCAAGAAGTGAGTTACTCCTTCTGTGGATGCATGGGCACGGTGGGCTGTGCCAAAGGCGTCATTTACGTAAACCTCAGCCAAGGAAGCCAATTCACGAGCAAAGCTCTCATCGTTCTTACTTTCTTCTGAGCGAAAACGAGTGTTCTCTAAAAGAATGATGTCCCCATCTGCCATGGCCTCAACTGCTTTTTTCGCTTCCGGCCCTACCACCGAATCATCCTTGGCAAACAATACCGGGCGATCTAAAAGTTCTGCCAAAGCTTTTGCCACTGGAGCCAAGCTTAAACTCTCATCTGCTCCCTTTGGCTTGCCCAAATGAGATGTCAATATGAGCCGTGCACCATGTTCTGAAAGATAGCGTAGCGTTGGCAAAGCTCCCTTTAGTCTTGACGTGTCGGTGATTTGTCCATCCTTCATGGGTACATTAAAGTCACACCGGACCAAAGTTCGCTTACCTTTGACGTCAATGTCCTCTACTGTTTTTTTGTTGTAATTCATCCCTGTTCCTCCCAATTGAATCATTCTTTTTAATGGTCTCATTACGTTCAAAAAAGTCCGGCTTATAACTGATGCTATAGACCGGACTTTATCCATCAAAGATTTGATCGCCTTGAACTATTTGTTTTGGGCGTCAACCTTAGCCATATATTGTGTCAAGTCGACTAATTTATTGGAATAACCCCATTCGTTATCATACCAAGAAATGACTTTGACAAAATTATCATTTAGCGAAATTCCTGCACCGGCATCAAAGATTGAAGTTCTCGCATCATGAATAAAGTCGCTTGATACAACCTCCTCTTCAGTATAACCGAGAATTCCTTTAAGTTCACCCTCTGAAGCTTCTTTCATTGCCTGTTTAATATCTTCGTAAGAAGCCGCTTGATCCAATCTACAAGTCAAGTCCACTACGGAAACGTTAATAGTCGGTACACGGAAGGCCATACCAGTAAGCTTACCATCTAGTTGTGGAATAACTTTACCCACCGCCTTAGCTGCTCCAGTAGTAGCTGGAATAATATTAGCTGAAGCTGCCCGTCCACTTCTCCAGTCCTTTCTTGATGGACCATCCACCGTCTTTTGGGTGGCCGTTGTGGAGTGAACCGTAGTCATTAAGCCTTCTGTAATCCCAAACTTATCATTCAGAACCTTAGCAATCGGTGCCACACAGTTTGTTGTGCAAGAAGCATTGGAAACAATATTCATATCGCTGCTGTATTTTTCATTGTTTACGCCCATAACAAACATGGGTGCATCGGCAGAAGGCGCAGATATAATAACCTTTTTTGCTCCACCTTTAAGGTGCTTACTAGCATCTTCTATAGTCTTAAATATCCCAGTACATTCCAAAATATATTCTGCATTCGCGGATGCCCAATCAATATTCTCAGGATCCTTTTCTGCAAACACCTTAATCTTTTGGCCCTCTACGATTAGATATCCGTTTTCTTCATCCACTTCAACCTTACCCTGGTAGCCACCATGAACGGTATCATGAGTCAACATGTATGCCATATAAGGAATATCCATAAAAGGATCATTAATTCCAACCACCTCTACATCTGGGTTTTCGAATGCTGCCCATGTAGCCAATTTACCAATTCTACCAAAACCATTTACGCCTATTTTAGTTTTTTCCATCTAAAATTCCTCCTGAATTTTCAACTTTGCAATTTAACATGTATCTTTTTGTTTCATTATAATTCTATATTCATCTATAATTTTCTAACCATTGTTCGCTATGTTATAAACTTTTTTTACAAATCTTATGTCAGATTTGATCTGTCCTTTATTTATATTTCTTACCATTTATATTGCTTACCATTTATATTGCTATATGATTTAAAAGTTCCATCATTCCTCGAGCTGCTCCCTCATCAGTAATCAGAATTCCATTAATGTTATTAAAATCAATGGACAAGATTGCCTCTGCCTTCGAGCTACCGCCTGCTATGATTAAAACTTCTTTTGCTTTTTTAACATCCTCTAGGGATAAGCCTACGGCTAAATTATTTTTCACAATCTTGCCTTT
>JAAZGI010000184.1 GCA_012511315.1 Clostridium sp. | reverse complement strand
TAGCCTCAGTAGCTATTCGAAGGAATAAAATCCCTAGGAAATCATTGAACTATAAAACTCCATTGGAAGTTTTTCTTGAGAATGTATCGGGGTTAAATTATTTCTAGCTTAAATTGACAATCGAGGTCTTATAAAACATTCACTTTTACACCAATACATCATAATCTTATCGTAAATATTGATGGGGTTGTCATAATGGATAATGATTCCAAAATGCTCATAGTACTAGAACTACGTCATATTCAGAAAACTAGTCCTCTCGGAATTATCAAAACATCGTACTATTTTATTTAACGATGTTGTTTATTCTTAGGTTGTGGTAATGATTTTACATATGGCAAGAGGAAGGTTAAAAAACCACCTATCATAGCTAATAAGCATAAGACAAATAACCAAACAATCTCATTTGATATTAAGTAGGCAGGGAATCCTGATATTTCTCGATCTCCTATAATATTAACAGGCGAATTGCACTTAGAATGCCCATAATAAATACTCCAATAAAACCCATTACAATGAATATACTCTCAAACGAGTTAACTTTTAGTTTCTTTTGGCTGCTATCATCTTTTATATCTAATTTGGCTATTTCAACTTCACTTTTTAACAGATAGTCTGTCGGTACGTCAAATATGTTACTGAGTTTAACGATGTTTTCTACATCAGGAATAGACGAATTGTTTTCCCATTTTGAAATTGCTTGCCTTGATAAGTTTAACTGTGAAGCAAGTTCTTCTTGTGATATACCTTTTGTTTTTCTTAAGTACTGAAGTTTGTCTCCGAAAGTCATATAATACCCTCCTCGTATAGTTGTTTAAATATAGTTTAGCATTTTGCTTAGTTGCGTTCTATCAAATAGACATTGCACTTGCGCAACTACCAGTTGAAAAAGTGAATCAGAGTGCTTAAAGGAGTGATTTGATCGGTCCTTGCTTGGCTCTCAAGGTATATGCTCTATTTTACGTCTTCTGTTGGTGAGAGATTAAAATAAGGATGATAACTTGATATTATTCAAGAAAACCAAAAGCTTGGCTCTGAAAAAGCCAAGCTTTTGGTTTTTAGGTATGGTTCCAGTTACTCTGATAAGACTTTAAAAAGAGATAATATTGCAGGAACATATAATCCTATTCATCACTAGACGCCGGCTTAATATCTTTAAAGATCCATTCATGGATTTCTTTAATGGTTTCTTCTTCATCCCACTTCAGATGCCACATGCCCTTGGTTGATTCAACGGATGTGTTTTCTGTGGGGAAGCGAAGTCCATTGATGGGCATTTCTTTGCCTAGTGATTTTAAAGCAATGTCGATTATTTCCCCTTGGGTTAAGCTAGTTTTAGCGTATTGACTGAGGTCTAAGGCGATGTTGGGTAGATCTAAGAGGGGAGCATCTAATAGTTTATGATAGATTTCTATTAAAACAGTTCGTTGCCGTTCGGCTCTTTTATAGTCTGAATCAAGATAGCGGATTCTTGCATAGCTTAAGGCTTGTGCACCATTCACATGAACTTTCTGGCTGATTGGTTCGAGTTTTTCAATATTTGATTTATTAAGCTTGTTGATATCGCTGATATTAATATTGGCATATTTGACTTCGTCTTTGGTGATATAAAGATCAATGCCACCGATGGCATCAACGATATTAATTAGATTGTCAAAATCCACTAGGATATAGTCTTGGAGATTAACTTTAAAGTTTTGGTTGATGGTTTTTAGTAAGAGCTTGGCACCACCATAGGCATAGGCGTGGTTTAATTTATCTTTGCCATGTCCATCAATTTCCACTAAAGTATCCCGCATTAGAGATGACATTTTAATGGTCTTATGCTGGTCATCAATGGTGACGATGATCATGGAGTCTGAGCGCTGAGGCAGCCCTTTATTTAAATCAGAATCAATACCAATCAAAAGAACATTTTTGATTTTACCGGAATACTGATTAAATTGCTCTTCTAGCTCTGGCTCAACACCCACTTCTTCTGGGGTAAAAGCTTCTACTTGAAGATTGCTCATCACATTATTTGAGAAAGTATATATCATGGTTCCTACAAGAACAATTAATAGGATCAGTACTGTAATAATAGATCCAATTAGTATTTTTTTTTGCCGGTTATCGGGATTTTTATCCATTTGCTGGTTCATAATGACCATCCTCATTTCTTTAAAATAATGAAAACTTGAATGCTTATAGTATAACTCAATTATAGTAGGATAATAAGACAAAACTATTTCGATTCTAGTGGAATAATAAATAGCCGAATAAAAAGAACATTAATATAAGACTGTAAACAAACCACAAAGTCCAGCGCATTAAGCGCTGGACTTTGTGGTTTGACTCTGTCGTTTAGAAACTTTAGCCCTAATCCTTAAGATTAAGAAAATTATTAAAATCCCAGAGAGAGCGCCAGCTGAATCAACCAGCACGTCTTTAAGTTCAGCAGCGCGTTCCGGTACAAAGTACTGATGGAACTCATCGCTAATAGCATAGAGAACACTGATTATAAAAGCGCGAATAAAGCTTTGATGGTAAGGTGATGCATCATCCCACCGCAAGGCATTGAAGACTAGAATCCCTAAAATAAAATAAGCGATAAAGTGAGCATTGGTTCTTAGAATCGACTCAAAAGATGAAACTTGGACACTGATATCTAGGTTAAATTGCTTTAGTAGGGCAATTATCTGCTCCGTTAGGTTTGAACTAAGAGCACCAGACTCAGGACCAGACTGAGCGGAGAGAAAGAATATGATCCCCATCCATAGGAGGACAAGCAACCAAGAAATAGATTTTTTTATGTTCAATAGAAATATCCTCCAAATAAAAAGTGGGTTAACCATTCATAAAAGCCTAGTGTAATCTGTTTGATAATAACACTCATTGAAAGTCCTTAGCAAGGCTTGAAAGCATAGTTACAGGAGTAAAACTAGCACTCTAACCCTAGACACTAAAGCCTAGAACAAGAGCTAAAAGTCATTCTTCATAAATAAGATTGAAAGCAGGCTAACAAAAAGTCTAAGGACTAAATTCCTTCAAGTTAGCAAAGGATATGGTCTGCTTTTTTAAAATCGTGGTAAAGTATAGAAAGAGAGTTATCATTGACGAGAAATTCGGGATTAACTGATGGATGCTGCTTAGGATTGACTAACCTGAATTACCTTGGAAGGATTGAATCGGATTAAAAAGGGTAGCTAATAAATCTAGTCAATCAATATTTGACTAGGATAACTTGTTGTAGGCCAATGAAGTGAATGAAAGTAAAATATTGGTCTTGATAGAGAAGTGGGGGATGAGATTATGCGAATTGGACAATTTGCTGAAAAATATAAGGTGACTCAAGATACGGTACGTTACTATATTGAAAGAGGATTATTGGTGGCGAGTAAACGGGGAGAACAATTCTTTTTTACGGAGTCCGAT
>JAAZGI010000183.1 GCA_012511315.1 Clostridium sp. | reverse complement strand
TTTTTGGGTCCATATTTTTCAAGTACTGTTGGTTAACCCACCGAAGTTTTTGTGGATCAAAAATAGCTGGTGATTTATTGATTTTAGTATAATCAAAGATTTCAATCAAATCTTCCAAGCTAAAGATCTCATCATTAGTTCCTGGACTCCAGCCGAGAAGAGCGATATAGTTGACAACGGCTTCTGGTAAAAAACCTTTGTCTAAAAGATCTTGGAAGGAAGCATCGCCACTTCGTTTTGAGAGCTTATTTTGTGCATCCTTCATAATGGGAGGACAGTGAACATAAACTGGAATATCCCAACCGAAGGCTTCATAAAGACGGTTGTATTTAGGAGCAGATGATAGATACTCCGAACCCCGTACCACATGACTGATTTCCATTAAATGGTCGTCTACCACGTTGGCAAAATTGTAAGTGGGAAGACCGTCGCTTTTTAAAAGCACCATATCTTCTAACTCTTGGTTATCTACAGTGATTTTACCGAAAACAGCATCTTCGAAAATTGTTTCTCCTTCTGTAGGATTGTTTTGTCGAATGACATAGGGAATACCCGATTCCAACTTGTCAGCAATTTCTTCTTTTGACAAGTGGAGGCAGTGTTTGTCATATTTAAAAGGTCTTTTCAAAGCATCTGAATGAGCTCTTAAAGTGTCTAGTCGCTCTTTATCGCAGAAGCAATAGTAAGCTTGTCCTTTATCGATTAAATCTAAGGCATGTTTGCGATAGATATCGCGACGCTCAGATTGGATGTAGGGGCCATAGCCTTTATCTTTATCTGGTCCTTCATCATAGATCAAACCGGACTTTTCAAGAGAGTCCAATACAACGTCAACGGACCCCTCGACAAAACGTTCCTGATCGGTATCTTCTATTCTGAGAATAAAGTCGCCACCCTCATGTTTAGCAATTAAATATTCATAAAGGGCCGTTCTTAAATTACCAATATGCATGAACCCAGTTGGGCTCGGGGCAAATCTAGTTCTAACTTTCATAGTTTCCAACTCCTAACATTAAAAAAATCCGACGTTATGCCGAATAAATCAGTATATACATTATACATGAAAATTTCGAATCAGTGAACCCACCTCAGAAAGTTCCCGTTTGAAGAGAGGACAATCGTTCCGGCTTGATCAGTTCTAAAATGAGGGGAGCCAGAGGCCCTTAGCATCTCTAAGACCTCTTCAGAAGGATGACCGAAGGAATTATTAAGTCCGCAGCTAATGGCTGTCAGAGAGGGGGATAAGCGCATTATAAGCTCACTTGTGAGGGACGTTTTAGATCCGTGATGACCTGTTCTGAAAAAATCGATAGACCCAGTTGTTAAGGAGCCGAACTCATCTTTTTCCAAATCCCCTAAAAAAAGCATGGAGGTATCCGTGTATTCAAGCTTCCAAACACTGGAATAATTATTGACCTTTGCATAGCTTTGATGAAGGGGATGCAAACAAGTCAAAGAGAAATCTCCAAGCTGGAGACTAGTTCCTCGAAAGGGTGAATCCACAGGAATGTTACTATTTTGAGCCTTATTGATGAGATTGACTTGAATGGCATTGTCACAGGAATCATGGCTGAGGAGTATTTGCTTTACTTTGAAGTGGTCAAGGATCTCTAAAGAGCCACCAACATGATCATCGTGGGGATGAGTAATAA
>JAAZGI010000182.1 GCA_012511315.1 Clostridium sp. | reverse complement strand
TCATTTAATAACTTTTCCAGAGAGCATATTGACCAACATGGGAGTCTGGAGGCATATTGGAATTCAAAAGCAAAATTAATGACTGAGGCTGACCCAGCTACAGCTACCATTTTAAATGTTTCAGATGAGAAAATACGAGAGCTTAAAGACAAGACTTCCGGGCAGGAACTCACTTATTCAACCAATTCAAGGGAGGGTGATCTGTATCCTGAAAACATTGATTTATCGGGCAACAACCCTAAATTTACTTTGGTAGTTTCTAGGGATATTTATTTAAAGGGGAAAAAGCCGATTGTAATTCCAGCTCAGCGAATCCCAATTGAATTATCAACCCCCGGTGTTCATACAATAGCCAATGCCATGGCTTGTTGTGCTATGGCCCTTTGTCAAGGGATTAAAGCTGAGGCCGTTCAACAAGGGTTGAAAAATTTCCGAGGTTTAGAGCGCCGCTTTGAGTTGATTTATGATGGTCCTTTTAAGGTGATTGATGATCATTTTGCGAACATGGACAATATCGAAACCTCATTAAAAAGTTTATCGGGTCTTCATTACAAGAAGTTACATATGGTTTATGCTATTCGTGGAAATCGTGGTGTAACTGTGAATCGAGAGAATATTCAGACCCTAGCTAAATGGCTACCAAAGTTGAATATGGATGAGATTATTGTGACAGAAACAAAGGGTGAGGTCACTGCAAAAGATTTTGTTTTTCCAGAGGAAAAAGAAGTTTTTTTTGAAGAAATCGCTAAAACTCCTTTAAAAGTAACTTTTCGAGAAACAATGGATGAAGTGCTAGAATACGCTTTAAAACAAACCGAACCAGGTGATATTATATTTTTGGCAGGCACCCAGGGAATGGACATGGGGGGGCGGAAACTGTTAGAAAAATTAAGCGAAAAAGATCCAGATCATCGAGAAGAAATCATGGCAACGGTTCAGGATCGAATTTGCGGGTAGTTAAACGATAAAACCAAGCTGGATATATAAAGTGAAAATGAATTAAATTTAGGGTATGAAAGTTCTAGGTTGAAAGTTCTAGGTTGAAAGTTCTGAATTAAAAGATTTAGACTTTGTGCTTTATTAAGGAATTGTCCTTCCTTAAATTTTTTAGTGGAGGACGCCAGCAGTTTTTAAAGATGATGTGAAAGAAAGTAAGAGGAAGGATGGAGCGAATGACAAAAATTGTTTTGACTGGCGGTGGGACAGCCGGGCATGTAATCGGAAACTTGGCTATTTTGCCAGGGCTGCAAAAAAGGGGCTACGAATTAGCTTATATCGGTTCACACCAAGGCATTGAACGTGATTTAATCCAGAAAGAAGGGATTCCCTATCACCCAATTGCCTCAGGAAAACTAAGGCGCTATAGGTCTTTAAGGAATGTGACGGATGTTTTTCGTGTGATGAAAGGTTTATTCGATGCATTAAGGGTGCTTCGAAAAGAAAAACCAGATCTTATTTTTAGTAAAGGTGGATATGTAACAGTGCCAGTAGCAATAGCAGCAGCCTTATTAAGAATCCCCTTTATCGGCCATGAATCAGATATAACGCCAGGGCTTGCAAATAAACTAGCAGCGCGCTATGCCACTAAAATGCTGGTTACATTTCCTGAAACTAAAACAGCTTTTGGCGACAAGGGAATAGTTGTAGGATCCCCGGTGCGCCAAGAACT
>JAAZGI010000181.1 GCA_012511315.1 Clostridium sp. | reverse complement strand
TCTAATTGCTCTAAGTGATGGCCATAGCCTGGCCAAGCATCGATTTCTTGTTTCGTCATTTTGACCAGGGGTTGAACAAAATGTTCATCCATATACTCCTCGGTATATTCAGGAATATAATAATTCGGATTGCTATCGCCCCACAGCCCTTGGTTGTTTCCAAAACTAATGGAGCGAATCGCTGCTTCATCGGCGCTGGGCTTATTATTTAGCAGCTCCACATAACACACGGAGTAGTAATTCACTAAGGTATCACGACAGGTACAAGACACAAAAGCCACTTGGTATGAAGTGAAAGTCGAGATGCTTTGTTCAAAGAGAATCACAGCTGGATAGGTTTCAGTATTTCCGCCGGATGCATAATGAGTAAAAGGAAAGGTTGGATACTGGTCTGGATTTTTTCCAGCACCTTGATTGGATGCACTAGAACAGGCTGTCGATAAAAGAAGAAGCATTAAACACAAACTTTTTAAATATTTCATTGGCTAATCCCTAATCATTGATCAGATTCAGTTTATCAAAAAGGATTTGTGCATAGTCCGCTCGCCAAAGAGCATAAATCTTATCATCGTTGGCATCCTCAGGATAAACAATTAATTCCAGGCTGTTTTTTCCAGTATACCCCCAGTTTGCCCCTGTGTTATAAAGTTTTGTTTCATCCCAACCTAAAAATATTAAAAGGTCCTTCACCATTTGTGAATAGCCAGCTCCACCACACATGATGAAAATAGCTTGATCTTGTGGAAATAATTCTTTTAAAATCATCATGGACTCTTTAAAAAGTGGTTTGGCAGAGAGAATTTCGCCCGTTGGGGCCCAATCCACTGTGAAAAGAGTTTGATCTTGATAGGCACCGTCAACAGGTAATTCAGGCAAGGTGCCGATATATGGATAGGGAACAATCTTAAAACCAGTAATTGTTTTGGATAAATCGGCGTCACCACCAACGGCTGCATAGTCTGCAGGGTCAAAGAGCATCCGGACATCCCGGTAGGCAACATCTTCTCTGTCTAAATAATTATCAATGGTTTCCATGTTAATATTCTTATCGACTCCAAAACTGCTATCTTCTGATGCTAGAGGAGCGGGAAGAGGGGCGAGTCCCCCAGATCCGCTGCAGGCAGTTACAAGTAAAGAGAACATAAGGATTACCATTAGTTTTCTTTTTATTTTCATACAATCCCTTTCTAAGTAATTGGTTCCTAGGATGGTTAAGCTTTAAAATTCAAGTAAAAACTTGATTTATCTTTTTATTTGATCCAGTTCTTCTGTCTTTTAGCCTAGGGTTTAGTCCACAATTAGTTCTACTACATATTTTGCATAAGCACTAGAACTTGTTTCCAAGGTAGGTGCTAGCCAGATGGTGCCTTCCTCACCTAATTCTTTATCCTTTTCAACGGCAACGATGGTATATTCACTATTAGCTTGTTCTTTCGTTAACTCCACTTCATAGCCATCGTTGGCAATGGCCTTTACTGTGGAATAATCCTCTATCTCAAGAGCTTTTAAAACGTCAATTAGCTTATAACCTGTATAGGTGGACTCAGAAACCGTGCCATCTTTTTTCTCAACACTAGCAGTAACCTTGAAAATCCGAAGCCCTTCTAAGGAGTTGTTGGTTATCTCTGCGCCGTTAAGTTTAAAACTGAAATCTTCAAAAGTTACTTTATCTGTTTTGTCAGCTAGTTCAGGGGCGCCCTCTGGCTTATCGGCTGGGTCTGATTCCTCAGCCATGGTATTATCGATCCCTTCAGGAGCTGACTCTGTGGTGTTGACCAGAATAGACACCATGCCTTTGAGATAATCACCCGTTACATCGGAGCTGCCAGGTGCAAACCAAGGAGAGGTGTTAAATTGTTCTCCATTTTTAGTAACGGCCAGCAAAGTGGTTGATTCGGTAACGGCGTCACCAGTCAGTGTAATGGCATAGCCATCATCAGCAGTTGCCTCAATCCAGATATAATCCTCCGTTAAACCAGCCGCTTCCAGGACGTCGGTCATAGCGAAGCCCACGTAGGTTGTGGTAGATTCAGTACCAGCGCTATTAACTGAGGTTGCTGCCACAGAATAAGTAGGGTAGGCAGCCATCATGACATTATCAACTTTGATGCCATTAACCATAACGGCAAAATCAGGGATGGTGACGCCTTTGACTTCTTCAGCTTTGGCAGCAGGTGTTTCAGGTTCATCTGCGCTGGTGCTGTCAGCTGTGGTTGTCTCTTGAACGATTGCACCAGTGCTTTCTTGACCTGTCAGTGGAGTGGTGGTGGCAGCTTCTTGGTTACATGCAGCCAGGCTCAACACGAGTAATAGGGATAAGAGTAGACTAGTAAATTTCTTCATTTTCTTTCCTCCTAATTTTTGAAAAGATTATAGACCTATATATATTAGGCTTGCTTAAATTTCTGGAAATAAGCAAACCGATCTACCAAGTTCGGGCGAAGTTTCTAGGCAGATATCACTGCCATAAATTGATTCTAGACTTTTTTGAGTAATGATTTTAGAAGTTTCTCCCCACACCAGCTTGCCGTTATGATCTAATAGCCCAGTATTACCTTCTAAAAGTAGGGCGTGGTTAGGGTCATGGGTCGTCATAGCCACAGCATAACCGTCCCGCGAAAGATTCTTGATGATGCGCAGAACTTTAACTTGATTGGCAAAGTCTAAGTGAGCCGTTGGCTCATCAAATAGAATAATTTTAGGATTGCCGACAATGGCTCGGGCGATGGTAACTTGTTGGCGTTCTCCACCACTGAGCTCTGTATAAGGACGGTGAGCTAAATGGGTGATATCAAGTTTTTCCATAGCTTGCCAAGCTTTGTTTTGTTCATCATCACCTGGGCCGGAGAAGAGACCAAGGCTAGCAGCGCAACCCATTACAATAAATTCTTCAACGGTATAGGCAAAGGTAGGGTGATGGATTTGTGGAACATAGCCCACGACCTTGGCGATTTCTCGCTCATTTAAGCTGTTGACGTCGTGGCCTAGAATCTTAATGTGGCCTTGACTAGGCTTTAGGAGCCCGAGCATACAGGAGAACAGGGTGCTTTTACCGGCTCCATTCCGGCCGAGCATGGTGAAAATTTCACCTTCTTGAATTGAAAATGAAACGCCTTGTAATATGTCTTCACCTAGAGAATAGGTGAAATGGAGATTTTCAATGTGATAAAGCATTATATGTTTCTCCTTTGCCGGAACAAGAGCCAAACGAAAACAGGAGCGCCCAATAAACCAGTTATAATACTCACTGGCATTTCAACGGTTCCCAGAGTACGAGTCAGGGTATCCACGAGGAGCATAAAAACACCGCCCAATAGACCGCACAAAGGAAGAAGTTTCCGATGGGAGGGACCTACCAGCATTCTTCCAAAGTGGGGGATAATTAGACCGACCCAGCTAATAGTTCCAGCTAAAGCTACGGAACCAGCGGTTAAAAGAGTGGAACAAACAATAGCGATCCCTCGGATTAAACCGACTCGAACACCAAGAGTTTTTGCCTCATCTTCGCCCATGGACAAAACATCAATCCACCAGGCGATTAAAATAAGAATGATGGTGGGAATTAATAAAATGGGTAAAATTACGGCCAGGTCGGCAAGGGTAATATAGGCGAAACTACCCATGGTCCAATAGGTAATGGAGGCAAGTTGGGTGTAGGGATCTGCGATAAACTTTATAAAACCTAAGACCGATGACATGGCAGTACCTACAATGATGCCAGATAAAACCAACATGATATTGGAGCGATTGCCCATAATAGCTGGGATTGTCACGGTGATCAAGACGGCTAAAAGACCAAAGCCAAAGGCAAAGATTGAAATATAAAATGAACTTAAAGACAGTAAGATAGCAATGGCTGCCCCAATACTGGCTCCACTGGAAACCCCTAAAAAGTCAGGAGAAACCAAAGGGTTTTTAAAAATACCTTGATAGGCTGCCCCTGATATAGATAGGACAGCTCCAACTAGAACACTGGCGAAGATACGTGGTACCCGAAGGCCTAGGACGACATTTTGAGTCATGGTAGAGGCACTGCTAGCTCGCCCTAGAATAAATTCGCCAATAATCTGCAAACTTTCAAGGGGACTTACGGGATATTTTCCAAGGGTGGCAGCCAAGATGATGCCACTTAGTAACATAAAGACCAATGTAAGCTGAATAAACCAAAATCTTGAATTTTTATTGCGATTCTTTTTCAGCATATTATTCTTGACCCAGGTCGTAGCCTAAAGCATCCGAATCAAAGGTTTTTCCAAACATAAATTGATAATAATTTGAAATCTCTTCGTTTAAGGAGTCGACCCCATAATGTTCAGGATACATTTTATGGAGCATAAAGAAAGTGCCAAGTACAGAGCTAACGCCGGGGATGTCCCAGGAATCACGCTTGGCAGGTATTTGGTAGACCTGTCCAGAACTCACTGCTCGAACGGCATTCCAGGTTGGTTGCTCAAGTAAGTCTTCAAGGCTGTAATCCAAGGGAGTCGAACTGGTGGCGAAAATCACCTCAGGGTCCCAGGCGAAGACTTGCTCAACTCCGACATTGACCCAATTTCTGTTTTCCTCAGTATCTTGAGTCACATAAATTCCGCCGGCTTTTTCAACCATCCAAGCTTGCAGCATATCGCTGGCAGCCACTCGACCTTTTTCGCTCCCTAGGACTAGAGCGGTTTTCCGATCTTCCTCGGGAATTTTCGAGACAATTTCATCAATCACAGAAAACTTGGTTTCCATCCAGTCGATCACTTCTTTGGCCCGATCTTCTCGTCCAAAATAGGCGCCCATCATGGTGAGGGTTTCAGAAATATCTGCCATGTTTTCCACTGTGATGCACAGAACGGGGATTTCCAACCGTTCCACCGCTTCCACCGTTTCATTATCATTGGACCGGTGAATCAAAACCCCTGGATTATAGGAAGCCAGAGCTTCTAGATCCACCACGCCTCGACCGATGGTTCCAGCTTTTGCTAAGGCGGGATCGGCTTCTTTCCAAAAATTCGACTTAAGGTTGACGGCTAGAACTTGCTC
>JAAZGI010000180.1 GCA_012511315.1 Clostridium sp. | reverse complement strand
CTGTAATGTCGTGCATGGAATGGACACCTAGTTTTTTACCGATACGTCCCTCTGGAATCACCGACATTTGATCTTTGAAGCCATTGATTAGGGTAAGCTCTTCTTGAGTTAGCACTTTTTTAGCTGTTTCTTTACGGACATCGGCTAAAATCATAGTTCCCTCAATTCCCAATGCTTTGGAAACTACTAGGCTATCACCGACTTTTAGTCCCTTTGAATAGATTTCTTCGCCATAAGGAATTTTCCCCACGGCTGTGACTGATACAATGGGACGATTCACACTGTCTGTTACTTCCGTGTGACCGCCTAGAATTTGGATGTTATGGGCTAAGCATAGATCATGAAGTTCCTTCATGATGGTATCTAAAATCTTTTTTTCAGAATCCGGGGGCAGTAGGATGGTGATCAAAAGACCAACCCCCTCTGCTCCTGATGTTGCTATATCATTCATGTTAATGTTAAAGGCAATTGTACCTAAATCTGATTCAGCTGCCGTCACCGGATCCGTTGATAAGACAAGGGTTTGATCTGCAACTTTAATGTAGCTACAGTCTTCTCCAAGTTTACCCGCCATCAAAACATCAGGGCGGATTGCTCCTTTATACTCATCCAATAATTGAACCAGATGGTCAGCTGATAGTTTTCCTGTTTCCATGTTATATCCCTTTAAATTGCGTGCCTCGTTTAATGTTTCTAAATAAGTTTTTCGTTTTAATAGTAGTGTTTAGTTTCAATGCTGAGTCGAGACTACTATTTCTTAGTCAAAATTGATCCATCACAAAAATTTCTTTGCTATTTCCCTGCCCATTTTCCCAGCAATTTATAGACTACTTTTAATCTGCAGCTCGACGCTGAATTTCTTGGGCGACCAATTGATTAACTAGCTTTGGATTGGCTGAACCACGAGTTGCTTTCATAACTAAGCCGACGGCAAAACCAACAATTTTAGTTTTTCCTGCCTTAAAGTCCTCGATTACCTTTGGATTTTCATCTAAAATCGTTCCAATCATCTCTAAAATCTTTCCTTCATCAGAAACTTGGGCAAGGCCTAGCTTATCAACAAGAGCAGCTGGCTTTTCACCAGTTTTAAACATCTGATCAACCACCTTTTTACCTGCAGCATTTGAAATCTTGCCATCTTTAATTAAAACGGTCAGATCATGTAAATCCTGAGGTGTAAATCGCAAGTCAGAAGCTTTTGAGGCATCCTCGTTCATTAAGCGGGAAATGTCTCCCATTAACCAATTGGCCGCTGCTTTACCATCGCCAGATATGGCTGCCGTCTGATCAAAGAAGTCGGCAAGGTCTCCGGATAGCGTTAAAACAGAAGCATCATAAACTGTGACACCGTACTCTTTAACAAAGCGTTCTGCCTTCTCGTGGGGAAGTTCTGGAATGGTCTGACGGATTTCTTCAATCCACTCATCAGTGATTTTCAATGTCACCAGGTCCCCTTCTGGGAAATAGCGATAATCATCAGCCATCTCTTTGCTGCGCATTAGGATGGTTCCATTGCTCGCTTCATCCCAACGGCGAGTTTCTTCTTTCCGCACAATGCCCTCTTCCCGAGCTTTGATTTGCCGGTCTACTTCGTAGACCACAGCCTTTTCCATAGATTTAAAGGAGTTTAAGTTTTTAACTTCTGCCCGCACGCCATATTCTGTAGCATCCTCCGGCATCACAGATACGTTAAGATCCACTCGAAGGGACCCTTCTTCCATGCGAACGTCAGAAACGTCCAAGGATTCTAGGATGGAACGTAATTTAGTCATAAAAAGTGTGGCTTCTTCTTTGGAGCGAATATCAGGTCTTGTCACAATTTCAATTAAGGGCACGCCAGCGCGATTGAAATCAATCAAGGTTCCAGCTTTTGTATGAAGCTGCTTTCCAGCATCTTCTTCCATATGAATGCG
>JAAZGI010000179.1 GCA_012511315.1 Clostridium sp. | reverse complement strand
GTCCTACACCATTTTGAGAGTCAATTCCAAGTAAAAGAATGTTTTTAATTTTGTTGTTTTTTACGATTGATAAGTTGCTGAGCTTGTCTTCAACCTCTTTTTCAATCCCTAGGTTATCTGTTTCTTTTGGAGGTGTGAAATCAGGAATAGTATCTGAACCTTCCGTAAGCTTGTACCCTTCTTGGATGAGATCATCATACATCCCATCGGCTTCAGAATTTAGCTCTTCTTCTGAAGCAATAAGATCTTCTCCCAATTTACTATCTTCACCAGTACCAACTGGATCCTCTAGTGGCGTATCCCAGATCGGATCATCAATATGTCTTGAATCAATTTTATTTGCCATGTAGTAGACATAGCCAGTTCCCAAGGCTGCTGGTATGGTAATGACCAACATAAGGGCTATGAGGACTTTTTTAATGGTTCGTCTACCATTTTTTTTATTCAGTTCTTTTCTTTTTTGTCGGCGATAATTTTTTTCTTCCATGATTTTCCCCTTTAAACTGGATGAATCGCTTTTTAAGCAGATTCATTCACAGATAACAGTCTGTTTTGAATCATCTCGTTAACTTTTTTCAATTATTGCTCAAGTTCTAATTATAGCCCTGTTCACTTATTATGTAAATAGAATCACATCGTGGATGAAAGCTCCACAATACCAGGAAAATCTAAGGTGATCAGAGAAAGAGCTTATAAAATTAGTTTAAGAAGAATGTTTTTATACTTCAAAAAACACCCTTGCTCTAATATTCAAGGGTGTTTTTTACTTCTAAATTAAATTTGTGTGCTCACTTTAGCAGATTTATAATAATCCTAGCAAGCCACCCATTTAACCCCCCGACTTGTGTTTAGTTGTTCTTATCTAAAGGTTTCATGGTTGGGAATAAAATGACATCTCGAATGGAGGCTGAATCCGTTAGGAACATCACCACTCGGTCAATACCTATGCCTAGACCACCTGTGGGTGGCATTCCCGTTTCTAAAGCCGACATGAATTCTTCATCAATCATGTACGCTTCATCATCACCCAGGTCTCGTTCTCTGGCTTGCTGTTCAAAGCGTTCTCTTTGAACGATGGGGTCATTCAATTCTGAGTAGGCATTACAAATTTCATTGCCATTAATAAATCCTTCAAACCGCTCCGTTAAAGCTGGATTATCTCGCTTACCTTTTGTAAGAGGAGAGATTTCAACTGGGTAGTCTGTAACGAAGGTTGGCTGTATCAGCTTATCTTCTGCATATTTTTCAAAGAGTAGATTCAGAATCTCACCCTTAGTATGTTCTTCCACATCCTTTTTCATCTCTTCTTTGAGATGACGCTCAAGGGCAATCGTCTGAGCTTCTTCATCGGTCTTCACCTGATCAAAATCAATTCCAGCGTGTTCTTTTACCAGTTCCGTCATGGTAACTCGACGCCAAGGTGGCGCGAAGTTTAGTTCTTTTCCTTGATAGTTAACTACCATGGAGCCGGTAACTTTCTCTGCAACGGTAGAAATCATTTGTTCTGTGATATCCATCATATCGTTATAATCAGCATAAGCCTCGTATAGCTCAATCATGGTAAACTCAGGGTTATGTTTATAACTTACCCCTTCATTGCGGAAGTTCTTGCCCATATCATAAACCTTCTCAAAACCTGCAACGATACAGCGTTTTAAGTAAAGTTCAGTCGCTATGCGCAAGTATAAATCCAAGTCTAAGGCATTGTGATGGGTTGTGAAGGGCCTAGCTGCAGCTCCTCCAGCCACTGGAGATAATATTGGTGTTTCTACTTCTAAATATCCGCGTTCTTCTAAGAAATGACGAATCTCGGAAATTATTTTGGATCGTTTAATAAAGGTTTCTTTGACTTCAGGATTTGAAATAATATCGACTTCGCGGCGGCGATATCTCAAATCAGGGTCCTTCAAACCATGCCACTTATCAGGCAAGGGTTTAATTGCCTTGGAAATCAGTTGAAATTCATTAACCAAAATAGAAATCTCACCAGTTTTGGTTGTAAATGGTGTTCCCTTTACAGCTAACCAGTCCCCTAAATCCAGTGTTTTAAAGAATTTAAGCTCTTCTTCACCCACATTATTGAGTTTTACAAAAAGCTGAATTTTCCCATCCCGGTCGTAGATGTCGGCAAAAATCACTTTACCTTGTCCACGTTTGGATAATAGGCGGCCAGCAATCTCTACCGGTTCGCCTTCCAGCTGCTCATATTCCTCTCGGATCTGACTGGTGGAATGCGTTCTTTCCACACGATACACATCAAATGGATTTTTTCCTTCCTTTTGAAGCTCAAATAGCTTTTCCCGTCTTAGACCCTCCTGTTCAGAGAGCTTTGCTTCCATTTCGTGAAGTTCTAAATCCTTTAATTCTTCATTTACCACTGGGTACACCTCAACCTTTCTATACTAATTTCACGGATTTAAACCGTGCTTGTTTTTTTAATACTATGCTAATTACGACCGATCGCCATGATTTTCATCTTAATCATACCGGTTGGTGTATTTGCCTCTACTACATCATTCTTCTTTTTTCCCATCAAGGCTTTGCCCACTGGGCTCTCATTAGATATTTTATCATTGATTGGATCGGCCTCAGCAGAACCAACAATGTAATATTCAATGGTTTCATCTAGATCATAATCTTTGACCTTTACCTTGCTGCCAATATTAACGATGCCCTTTGGTGTTTCTGACTCATCCACAACATCTGTGTTTTTCAGAAGATTTTCCAACTGAACAATTCGACCTTCTACAAAAGCTTGCTCGTTTTTGGCTTCTGTATATTCCGCATTTTCAGAAAGATCTCCAAAGCCCAGGGCAACCTTTATTTTCTCTGTGATTTCCTTACGCTTTACGGTCTTGAGAAACACAAGTTCCTCTTCTAGTTTTTTAACGCCTTCGTAAGTCATAATATGTTTTTTCTGTTGACTCATAATAATCCCTCAATTACAAAATATATTTTTCACCCTTACAGCTATTCAGTCATTTCCCATCTTCTGAGCAAGAGTGCTTTTTACCGATGTCAATTTGCTATCCATAACCTTACTAATTTTTTACCTTTTTATCAATGATATCCTGACCGCAATAACGCACTCAGGATCCTTGACCTACAAGATGTTTGACCTATTATATGAAACTCATGTCATTAAGTCAATTGTTTAGCCTCTAACAGTCAGCCAGCACTACAGCACCTGATCTTCTTTTAACTCATTTAAAAGTTGGATCACGACCTCTTCTGACTCAGCCTGATTAATTAAATCCCGAAATCGGCTAGCGTTGTGCATACCCTTAATATACCAGCTCATGTGCTTCCGCATCTCACGTACCCCTAGATACTCCCCTGAATCCTCCACAGCGCCTTTTAAGTGTCGTATTGCTATATCAATCCTAGCTTCCGGCGACGGTTTCTCATAAGGTCTACCTTCCATAGCGGCATCAATTTCCTGAAAGATAAATGGGTTTCCTAAAGCTCCTCTGGCAACCATTATTCCATCGCATCCAGTATTTTTAAACAACTCCAGAGCATCCGCTCCACTAAAGATGTCACCATTGCCAATGAT
>JAAZGI010000178.1 GCA_012511315.1 Clostridium sp. | reverse complement strand
TTGCCTACACCTTCCTTCAGATTCCACCTCGCGATGGACACCCTTGGTGTTCAGCTATGTCTTTCCCACTACTAGGGCAGACTAGGGACTTTAACCCCTTAGATTGCGCCCATGCTGGGCGCACTAACAAAAGCAGCACCAACTATGGTTCTGCTTTTATTCATTTCACCATGTAGGCAGTAATAAGTATGGTTGGAAAATTTTATTACGGTGTACTTTTCAGAACACCAGCAAAGCAAAGAATCTAAAACCAATATAGGTCAAGGATCACAACCTCATATCGCTGGTTTGAGAATTACAAAAACTTACCATTACAAACCGGAGCTTCCTTTTTCAATCGGCCTATATCTATGATATGATTTTCTTTAATAACACAGAATCGCTGGTCTAACTTTAAAGAAAGAATTAATCTTATAATCAACCATGAAGTCTGGCTTTAATATATTTATTAGGTAGCCATTAAAAACTATAGAAAGAGGTGCTCTGATGGAGAAAAAGACATTTTCCGGAAAAAATATAATAAGAGGAATGATGTATTTAATAGGGTTTATTATTTCATTACTAATCCTTCTGGTTTTATATCTGACTCTTACTGAATACAAGCCAGATAAAGTTACTAGCCTAGTGATTGATTATGCTGATACCATTGAAGTCCCAGCCAAGTCTCCCCTTAAAATAGTCAGCTTTAATATAGGCTACGGAGGCCTAGGTGAAGAAGAGGATTTCTTTATGGATGGAGGAAAAAAAGCTTCTCCTGATAGCAAAGAAGTTGTAGAAAAAAACCTAGCAGGAATTGCTGAAACTTTAAAGGATATTAATGCTGATTTTCATTTATTACAAGAAGTTGATAAGGATTCTAAACGAAGTTTTTATATCGATCAACAGGATTATTTACAAGATCAGGTTTTAGGAAGTCCAAGCTTTTATGCTGAAAACTATAAGGTGAACTTTGTTCCCATTCCCTTTCCTCCCATGGGGAAGGTTGATTCTGGACTTATTACAAGTGCTAAATACAATGTATCAGAGGCTGACCGAGTCAGCTTATATGTTCCCTTCAAGTGGCCCGTTCGGATCGCTAATCTGAAGCGTAGCTTGCTTGTTACTAGGCTGCCTGTTGAAAATAGCGACCAAGAACTGGTGCTAATTAACTTGCATTTAGAAGCCTATGATGACTCCGGTGGACGTGAAAAGCAGACCAAAGAACTTATGGAACTCATGGAAACTGAACAAGCCAAAGGTAATTATGTCATAGCTGGAGGAGACTTTAACCAGTCCTTCTTCCCCCTTGAAGATTTACCTTATGAAGCAAGTGAAGACCAATGGGAACCAGGCTTATTAGATCAGAATCTCTTCTCGGATGACTTTCATATCTTAAGGGATGAAAACATGACCCCAACCTGCCGCTCCAACCACATAGCCTACACCGCCTACGAAGGCAAAAAGTACTTTTATTATATTGATGGTTTCATTGTGTCCGATAATGTTAATGTCGAAACAATAAAAGTATATGATCAAAACTTTAAGTTCTCTGATCATAATCCTGTGGTTTTAGAGTTCTCCCTAAAGTAGAACTCAATTAATCCAGCTTAACTCAATAAAACCAACTGAAACACCATGGAACTCTGAATTAGAATTCTATGGTGTTTCTTTGTATATAACGACTCTGTCCTCAGTATGTAAAATGTTTTGAGAAACTAGATAAACCATATTTTATAGAATAAGAGTAGCAACCTTTTTATTGTTAACTACAACAAATAAAAAAATTGCTACTCTTTCATGTCTACTTTTATTTCAGAATTTTATTCGTTTTTATTAGCAGCTTGAATTAAGGATTCAAAGATTCCTAGGTTTGCAGATGCATTATTCCCAGTTGTTAAAAATTCTGGATGAAACTGAACACCAACATAAAAAGCTCTATCCGTTGCTTCAAATCCTTCAATTAAAGAGTCAGCGGATCTTGCTGTCACTTTGATATTGCTTCCAAGAGTTCTAATCCCTTGATGATGCATCGAATTTACATAGTGAGTACCTTTGCCCATGGCACTACTTAATTTGCTGTTATCATAAACCGTAATGTTATGGTAATTCCATGAATAATTCGGTCCTCTATGACTTATATAGGTATTGCGTCGTGTTCTTTGTTTGTCAATGTCTTGATACAAGGCTCCGCCTCTAACAACGTTCATAAACTGTGCTCCCCTGCATAAACCAAGCATGGGCATGTTCATACTATCTGCCATTCGAATAATATGATAATCGGATAAATCTCTTGCAGCATGGACATACTCCATATATTTCGTTGTGGGTTGGTTATAATATTTGGCGCCAATATCAGACCCGCCAGTTGGAACTACAGCATCGACTCGCGCTAATTGTGCTGCCGCTTCAATTGCATTTGAAACTTTTGAAAGATGGACCACTTCTCCACCTGCCAACTCAATTGAAGAAACTGTTTTTGTAACAAGAGAATTCGAGCGGTTTCCTGTCCAAGGAATTCCCACTTTAACCTTCTTATCTGGTGTTGGTTCAGGCGTAGTACCTTCTGATTGTGGCGTAACATACTTAGCGAAGATAAACCCTGTATCGCCATTATAGATCACTTTCGCCCAATCATTGGCACTTGAAATGAACTCAACAGGTGTTCCTTTAGGAACGATACCTTGGCTGACATAGCTCGTAGATGGTCCTGTTCTAAAATTAACAGCAACTGTTGTTATATAAGGTTCCGTCACCTCTGGCGGCTCGTTGTTTTCAGCTTTAGGTGAAATGTACTTAGCGTACATATATCCTGTCACACCATCATAAATCACTTTCGCCCAGTTATTAGAGGACGAGATGAATTCAACTGGTGTTCCTTTGGGAACAATACCCTGGCTGGCATAGCTCGTGGATGGTCCTGTTCTAAAGTTGATATTAACCGTAGTAATATACTCTTGAGTCGAATCTCCTGCTACACTTATTGGCT
>JAAZGI010000177.1 GCA_012511315.1 Clostridium sp. | reverse complement strand
TTTGTCTATTTGCGCTTTGTCTATGTACGCCTACATATTTTTGTTCTATTTTACCTTCTATTTTTTTAGTTCACTCACAAGTCTAGGTCATTTTCCTAATCTTGCTATATAATGGAAATAATCATTTAATTGACAAGCTATCCTTTCGAACTCTTTTTAACCCCTAACTCTTCGATTGATTTTGAGGTGTCTTATGAATTTTATTAAAACTGCTGCTGTCTGTCCTAGCCTTCGTGTGGCTGAACCAGATCATAATGCTGAAGTAATTATTGATTTATTAAACCAATTAAACAAAGAAAAGGTTCAGGCAGCTGTTTTTCCTGAACTTTCAATCACTGGCTATACTTGCGCCGATTTATTTTTCCAAGAACAACTTCTCCATGAAACGAGAGAAGCAATCGAAAAAATTCAAAGAGCTTCCCAAGGAAGCAACTTGTTTTTCGCAGTGGGAGCCCCCTTGCGCATCGGTCGCCACTTATATAACTGCGCTGTGGCCATACAAAACGGGAAAGTTTTAGGGATCGTTCCTAAAACCTACTTAGCCAACACCAATGAAGCCTATGAAAAGCGTTGGTTTTCAACCCTTCCAGAGTGTGAACCCATTTCTTTTATTCCCTGGAATCAAGGAACCGTTCCCTTCGGCAAGGTCTTGTTTCATGCCAGTGGTGTTCGCTTTGGGTTGGAGCTTTCCGAAGACCTTTGGGCTCCAGTCCCCCCTTCCACCGATCTTGCTTTAGCTGGAGCCCAAGTCATCTTAAACCTAGCTGCCTCCACTGAACTCATCGCAAAAGCTGACTATCGCAGACAACTTGTGGAAAGCCAAAGTGCACGCCTATTTTCTGGCTACGTCTACGCCTCAGCTGGAGTGGGTGAATCAACCACCGATGTCGTATTTTCAGGTCATCTAATGATCGGGGAAAACGGCCATCTATTAGCTGAAAATAAGCGCTTCCAAACAGAGAGCGAAATAATCACAGCCTGGATCGATGTGGACCGGTTAAATCAAGACAGGATTCGTCAGACAGGCTTCCGAGACTCCTACCCCCGGCAGCAAATTCATGAGCTCTCCATTGATTTGCCCCTTCCAAGCCTAAGTGAGTTTAATCGCCCGATTAATGCCCTTCCCTTTATCCCAGAAAACCCCAATCAAATGGTGGAGCGTTGCCGCGAGATTTTTGCCATTCAGGCCCATGGCTTAGCCAAACGACTGCGAGCCATCGGCACCAATCAATGTGTGATTGGAATCTCTGGCGGTCTTGATTCAACCCTTGCCCTTTTAGTGATTCGAAAAGCTCTAGAAATTAACAATGCGCCACCAGAGGGCATCTTGACTGTAACTATGCCAGGCTTTGGTACCACCGATCGAACCTACCAAAATGCAGTGAATCTTTGCAAACAGATGGGTACCGATTTCCGAGAAATTAATATTGTGGATGCAGCCTTGCAACATTTCCGTGATATTGGACATGATCCAAGCCTCCATGATTCCACTTATGAAAACACCCAAGCTCGAGAACGAACTCAAATTCTCATGGACCTTGCCAATAAAGAAGGCGGCATTGTCATCGGAACTGGCGACTTGTCCGAGCTGGCATTAGGTTGGGCTACTTATAATGGGGATCATATGAGTATGTACGGGGTCAATGCTTCCATCCCCAAAACTCTGGTTCGCTACTTAGTTCGCTACGCTGCTGATTATGAATTTGATGAGACCATCGGTAAAATTCTTCATGATATTGTAGATACTCCCATCTCGCCAGAACTTCTACCCTCTGACAAGGATGGTAAAATTAGTCAAGTCACTGAAGACCTTATTGGCCCCTATGAACTCAGCGACTTTTTCCTATACCATATGCTTCGCTTTGGCACTAAACCAGAAAAGATTTTATTTTTGGCCAAGCATGCTTTTAAAGAAGAATATGATGATGACACCCTTAAAAAATGGTTAAAGGTCTTTATTCGCCGTTTCTTTAACAATCAGTTCAAGCGATCAGCCCTTCCCGACGGCCCTAAAGTTGGCTCCGTTGCCCTCTCTCCCCGCGGTGATTGGCGAATGCCCTCAGACGTTAGTTATAAAGCTTGGCTCAAAGTCTTGGAAGATTAATATTGGATAGCCCCGCCATTGCACTTGAAAAATAAGTGCTTCATATCTCAGGCAAACAACTTTTTTTCAAGGATTAATGCCCAAATTAAGGGATCAACTAATCGTAGTTTAATCTGATTTTATTGAGCTGTTGTAGTAGGAATAAAATAAATTAAAATCATGACAATAAAACTTACATTTTAACATGGTATTAATTACTACATCATGATAGAATATTAATGGTCCATTTTATAAATGAAATAATATAATTTTAAAGAGGTGAAGTATATGATGTGGTTTACTAAATCCACACAAGAAGTCTTAGCGGAACTGGACACCAATCTGGAACAAGGTTTGACTAGTCAAGAAGCTGCCAAACGATTGGAAGAATACGGTCCCAATAAGTTGGCGGAGAAAAAGAGGAAGTCTCTTCTTTCTATGTTTATGGCTCAACTTCAGGATACGATGATCTACATTCTCCTAGCAGCCACCGTGCTGTCGGTGGTAATGAGAGATTATGCTGAAGCAATTATTATTTTAATTGTCGTTTTATTAAATGCTGTTATCGGTGTTTTCCAAGAAAATAAAGCAGAACAGGCTATGGACGAACTAAAAAAACTAACTACCCCCCACGCCTATGTTCGGCGTGATGGTCAAGTGATTGAAATTGGTTCTGAAGAAATTGTTCCCGGCGATGTGATTGAAATTGATGCCGGTCGATTTATCCCTGCCGATTTGCGTTTAGTAGAATCTTCCAACTTGCAAATTGAAGAATCTGCTCTAACTGGTGAATCTGTTCCATCTGAAAAAGATGCAAACTTTTTATCAGATAAAGATAACCTACCCCTAGGTGACCGGAAAAACATGGCCTTCATGTCGACTCTTGCCACTTATGGTCGTGGAGTTGGTGTGGTTGTAGCCAATGCAGTCCAGTCTGAAATTGGTAAAATCGCTAAAATCTTAGAAGAAGATAATGATGAAATGACGCCCCTACAAAAGCGCTTAGATCACTTAGGTAAGATACTTGGGTTTATCATTCTTGGCGTGGCTGGTCTTATGTTGGTCGTCGGTTTATTCCAGAATCGCGGATTCAAAGATATGCTTTTATTAGCCATCTCTTTGGCTGTTGCAGCTATTCCTGAAGGTCTACCAGCGATTGTAGCCATCGTTTTAGCCTTGGGTGTTACTCGTATGAGTAAAAACAACGCCATCATTAAAAAGCTCCCTTCTGTTGAAACGTTAGGTTCTGTTAACGTCATCTGTTCTGACAAAACAGGAACTTTAACTCAAAACAAAATGACGGTTGTTCGCTCTTATACCTATCAGAACAATCATCAACTAGATGCTGATATCGATCAGGTCGAAACGGATGAAGATGAACGCATGTTAGTCAAGTCCTTAGTGCTTTGTTCGGATGCCACCGCCAATGAAGACAAAACCACTGGTGATCCAACGGAAATTGCCTTTATTGTGTTTGGTAATCGCATTGGCATGACTAAGGAAGCCTTAAATAAAGAGTTCCCTCGAGTGGCTGAAAAGCCCTTTGACTCAGATCGTAAACTAATGAGTACTGCTAATAAAGAGGGCGACAAGTATGTGGTTCACACCAAAGGAGCCGTTGATAACCTTCTTAATATCTCTAACCGGGCCTATGTGGATGGAGAAGTAGTTCCTTTAAGCGATAAAATTCGAGAAGATTTCTTAAACCAAGCTGAAAACCTTAGTAATGAAGCGCTTCGTGTTTTAGGTGCAGCTTATAAATTCTCAGATCATGTGCCCTCTGAAGATGAAATGGAAAGCGATTTAATCTTCCTTGGCATGGTTGGTATGATTGACCCACCACGCCTTGAAGTTAAAGATTCCGTTGAGATTGCTCGAGTTGCCGGAATCCGAACCATTATGATTACTGGGGACCATAAAAACACAGCGGTAGCTATCGCAAAAGAACTTGGTATTGCTAATTCCATTGATCAAGCCATTACTGGTCCAGAAATCGATCAGTATTCCGATGAAGACTTTGTGAAACA
>JAAZGI010000176.1 GCA_012511315.1 Clostridium sp. | reverse complement strand
ATTAAAGCAGAGGGTTTTCTATTTCTGTTCATTTAGTTATCCACCTGTTCCTCTTCCATAATTTTTGATTTCAGTGCAATGGCCGATTCAATCCGCTTCTTCTGAAGCTCACACCCTAATTCATAAGGCTGATTGATATCTCCTGTGAAGTTAATGTTGTTGGCCTGACACCCGCCGGAGCAGTAGAATCGTGCCCAACAATCTCGGCAAACTGGTTTGTTGTAAATGTGAGCCTGTCTAAACTGATCGACTAGATCTTCTCGTTTAATACCATCCTTTAGATTTCCCATCACATAATCTGGATTGCCTACAAACTGATGACAAGGATAAATATCACCAGTCGGTGCAACGGCTACATATTCAAAGCCAGCGCCACAACCGGAAATTCGCTTGTACACACAAGGACCACCGGACAAATCAATATTGAAATGGTAGAACTTAACCTCTTCTCCCTTGCGATGAGATTCCAATAAATCTTTATATAAAAGATCATATTGCTCTTTTATTTTCGGTATATCTTCTGAACGCAATGATAAGGGGTGCTCGTCTGGTAAAACAACGGGCTCAATGGAGATTTCATCGAAGCCTTCGTCTTTGAAAAACTTATAATCTTCATAAAAGTCCAGGTTTTCTCGCGTGAATGTTCCTCTTACATAATATTGCTTGGTCGGATCTCGCCGTTCCACCATGGATTTGATTTTTGGCATGACTTGATTAAAGGAGCCTTTACCATCAAATCGAATCCTCACTTTATCATTAACGCTTGGACGGCCATCAAGGGATAACACCATATTACCCATATTTTTATCCAAATAAGCCATGTTTTCGTCATTCAGCAAGGTGGCATTGGTGGTCATTGTAAAGCGGATGTTTTTACCCGCTTCCACTTCACGCAACCTAGCATAATCAACAATTTCTTTAATGTTATTAAAGGCCATCAAAGGTTCGCCACCAAATAAATCGATTTCAATGTTTCGACGTGGCCCCGAGGCTTCAATAACAAAGTCAATTGCTTGTTTGCCAATCTCCACCGGCATAATCTGACGTTCCCCATGATATTCTCCCTCATCGGCAAAGCAGTACTTACACCGTAGGTTGCAGTCATGGATAACGTTTAAACAAAGTGCCTTCACATAATCTGGCCCTTCATCCGATCGAGCAATATCTTCATATAGATCATCTGAATACAGCATTTCTTCTTTCTTCAATTCCAGGATCTCTCCATAGGCCTGTTCAATATCCGCCACTGGATAGACGTCTTTTAGTCGTGTTACTAATTCATCCATGTCTGCTAGTTGATCTGGATCCAGCATGTCATAGACAAGTTCATCGACGATGTGGACAGAGCCGGAGTTAACATCAAGCACGTAACGCTCGTTGTCTGTTATAAATTTATGTATTAGTGCCATAGGCCCCCCTCAAAATGAAAGGGCAACACTCTGTTGCCCTTAATCCTACTGATTTTAGTTTTCGCAAGCTAGATTAGCGACTGTGCAGGATGTCTTGCAAGCAGATTGACAGGAGTTTGCACATTCCTTACATCCTGGCTTTGAAAGGCTTTTCTTTAAGTTCTTAGCATTTACTGTTTTAATTCTTTTCATTCTATTCCCCCCATTTATACAATATGTTTACAATTCTTTCACTTTATTTTATCTGATTTTGACAAGCAAATCAACTACATCACTTGTTTTATGAACGTTCCACCTTAATGGAAACATCTTTATTTACTTTGGTGAATATCGCATCTTTCATCATTCTAAGACGAACACGGTCTGGTCCTGTTTCTAAAACCATGTTTTCATCATCAAGACGAATGATTTTACCTACAAGTCCACCCTTGGTAATCACTTCATCGTTGACTGCCAATTGGCTCAACATTAAGCGATAAGCTTCTTTCCGCTTTTTTTCCGGTCTCATGATCAAAAAATACATGATGGCAAACATAGCCACCAAAGGTAACAGCGAAACAAGCATGGCACTCGTGCCACCAGCTAAAATAACCATTTAAAATCCTCCTTAAATCCTCTACTGCCCTTGAATTTTCCGTATTATATTTAACAAACGGAGACAGTACAAATTTTGTTTTAACGTATTTATTATACCTTTTACATCCGAATATTACCATGAATATTTCAGGTTAAGGGATATTCTGTCCACTCTAAGCGCTTCTTTCTATGATTTTATCAAATAAATCTTGAAAACCACGACATTCATTGGAAGGTTATCCAATAAAACCAACTTTTATTTTCGCCATAAATCTGTGAAGGACGTTGATTTTAAGTATTAATTTACCATTGATAAATTCCTGGTCTAACCTAGTTTGTGAACTGCTTTCTTAATTTTCTTAAACCGGTTCTGGACTAGCCCACTCTTTCAATTTTTGAGATTTAAACTCAGAGAAGGTGCCAGCTTCTATATGATTACGAATCTGAGTCATTAAGTCATTGTAGAACCAAAGGTTATGAAGTACACATAAACGCATGGCTAACATTTCTTTGGCTTTAAATAAATGACGAATATAAGCCCTTGAATAATGTTGGCAAGTTGGACATCCACAGCCTTCATTAATCGGGCGAGCATCCCGCTCAAACCGTTTATTGCCTAAATTGATCTTTCCATTGGCTGTAAATACATGACCATGCCGTCCATTTCGCGCTGGCAAAACGCAGTCAAAGAAGTCAACGCCACGATCTACCGCCTCTAAAATATTTTCCGGTAGGCCCACACCCATGAGGTAAATTGGTTTATCCTGGGGTAGATGAGGAACCACCTCATCTAAAATCCGATACATTTCCTCATGACTTTCACCGACCGCTAACCCCCCAATGGCATAACCCGGTAAATCAAGTTTTGATATTTCCTTGGCATGTTCGATCCGTATATCCTCATAAATCCCGCCTTGGTTGATGCCAAATAATAACTGATCAGGGTTAATGGTACCTGCTTGTTGATTAAGCTCTTCTAGTCGAATCATACAACGTTTTAGCCAGCGGGTGGTGCGATCCACCGATTGTTGAACATACTCTTTGCTAGCCGGAATTTCAATGCATTCATCAAAGGCCAT
>JAAZGI010000175.1 GCA_012511315.1 Clostridium sp. | reverse complement strand
TTTATAGACTGATTATAATATAGAGCAAATAAAAGGCAATAGGCCTTAGTTGTCGGCTTTCGAGTGACTAAAAATACCCCTCATACCGAATAGCATTCATCACCCACCTATAGAGGATGGGCGACTTTTGCTTAGCTTAAGTTAAAAGTTGGTCCGAACAAGCGTTCTGTTTAATCGTTTTTTAATCTTCATTTTTAAATCCATCAGCTTGTTTTTCTTTTTCATCTGCCTTTCAATATTTGTTCATCATTTTATGATAAAATTTATGATAGAAGTAACTTTTCTTTAGTCGCAAGTAGAACACTTTAAACCAATACTCTGTTAACCCAAAATGAATCTCACGCTTTCGTCGAGTGGCTCTAGAAACAAGAACACTTATTTATCGAACTTGGAAAAATCAACCCATTAAAATAACTCTAGCAAAGGAATGAGCTATGAACCGATCAATTAAATCATTACTAACAATAGTCATCCCGCCTGTTCTCGTTTTTGTATTTAGCTTTCTAATGATCCGCATCGATATCTATAGTACTCTCTTATTAACTTTTACCACCTTGTTCATCGCTTTCATTTCCAAACGAGCTAAGGATAAAGCCTATCCTCAACTCAATCTTCCCTCTGGTGTAATGGAAGAGGAGCTAGCAGGGCTGATGAAACAAGCAGAAGCAGATATGGATCAAGTGCTCTTTGTCGCCAAGCACGTAAAGTCAAAAGAGGTTGCTGATAACGCTATGGCTCTCTATCATCTAGGTGAAAAGATTATGAACTACTTGTCTCGTAATCCTCATAAAATTACAAAAGCGCGTCGTTTTTTCGGCTACTATCTTGATACAGCAAAGGATATTTTAGGCAAGTATTATGAATTTGAAATTACTGGGATTCAGGCTGAAGCGGTTGATAACATTGAACTCAAAACATCAAGTGCCCTATTAACTTTGCAAGATGCTTTCAAAAAGCAATATATCCAATTGGCAACCAATGAGCTCGTAGATATCGAAGCTGATATTGATTTGTTGCAAAAAACTCATCCCAAAGATCCAGTTTAAAATCCATATGGTGATTCACTTTAAACCATCTCTCAAATACAAAAACTCAACTCAATTATAGGAGGATCTGTTACTATGCCAGAAGAAATCACTCTAAAGAATTTAGCTAAAAGTAGCGCGAAGGAACAAAGTGTTCAAGAAGAAAAACAGCAAGAGATTGCTAAGCTTACTCAAGAAATTGAACGAGTTACTCCTGAGGAACGAAAAAAGATTGATGAAATTAAAAACACCATCGATTTGATGGACTCCCAAATGACAGAACAATATGGTGTCGGTGCCCAAAAAAATATTGCTCAGTTCTCAGAGACCATTCTTTCTCAAATCAAAAGTAAGGATGCTGGACACGTTGGTGAAGTGATGACCGACCTTATGAAAAAGGTTCAAGATGCCGACACCGATTCAGTTGATGACGATAGCTTCCTTAAAAAAATCCCTTTTTTAAATAAATTAACCAATTCCACTGAGAAGTACTTGGCTCGCTTTCAAACCTTAGAAACTCAAATTGATAAAATTGAATCGGAGCTCGATAAAGCCCGAATGGGACTTTTAAAAGATATTGGTGTTCTTGATAATCTGTATAAAAAAAATGTGGATTACTTTAATCATCTACAACTTTATATCTTTGCTGGAGAAGAAAAACTCCAAGAACTTCGGACAACTACACTTCCAAAGCTTCGCCAGGAAGCTATAGAGTCTAACGATCCCATGGCCAGTCAGCTTGTGAATGACTTTGAAAACACCGTGAATCGTTTTGATAAAAAAGTTCATGATTTAAAACTTTCAAAAACCCTTGCCATACAAACGGCTCCGCAAATCAAACTGATCCAAAATAATGACAAGCAGTTGGTGGATAAAATTCAAACAGCAATTCTAAATACCATTCCGCTTTGGAAATCTCAAGTCGTGATTGCCCTTTCCTTATCCAAGCAAAAAGCAGGACTGGAAATGCAGCGTAGCGTCACCGATACAACCAATGATTTATTGAGGAAAAATTCTGAAATGTTGAAAACCAATACCATAGAAGTCGCTAAAGAATCTGAACGAGGCATCGTGGAATTAGAAACCCTGAAAAAGGTCAATGATGATCTCATCACCACCCTTGATGAAACCATCAAAATTCAACGAGAGGGTCAAACTAGACGCTTAGCTGCTGAACAAGAACTTTTAAAGATTGAAGAAACCTTAAAGCAGAGTTTACTACGATCTGTTACAGGAGATGATACACCTCCACCAGTTGAAGCAGTTGAAAAACAAGGTTCGTACAATGGTCCTGAAGAAGAAGTCGATGACACCTCTTCCATCGAATCATTACTTAATAAAAAGGTAGTTGACGCTGAAATCACCGACAGCGAACAGGAATAAAGAGGCCTCATTGTAGGTAGATATTCATTAATCGGCTTAGAATGAGCTAGATAAGCATCATTAGCTTCTAAAGATCTTCGCTGTTTATGGTCTCACGGTTTTATATTTCAACTAAATTACAAAGATAAAAAACAACTGATTTTATGACTCAATTGAGTTTTGAAAATCAGTTGTTTTTATTTTCATTTTTATTTTCACCTAATAATTTCAATAACTTAGATTAGAAAATTTAGTGTAGATAATTTAAGTTACATAATTTAGGTTGGACAATTTGTTTAATTTTTAAGAAGAACAATTCTTAGCTCTTTAATCCCAGAAGGTTTAAGGTTCACCTGCTTCTCGAGCCTCTTCTGGTATCACAACAGAAACGGGAATATTCCAGTCTTTAAAGGAAATCGAGCCATTATCTGTATATCCAGCAATTCGCTGTTTAAACACATAATTTATAGTCAATAGATTCCCGCTAACCTCATCTAGCCTGGCTTCAAGATATAAATTCCCTTGATAGGCATCTTGTTCGGCTTTCCGATAGCCTAAATATTCCATTAATTCTTGAATCAAGTTTTCATCTTGTGTAGTCAACTTGACAAAAAACTCTTTGTTTTCTTTACTCACTGAATAATCCGTCAGAACTTTTTCAAGGAGGCGATTAAAATCATATTTATTTTCATTTTGAACTTGATCCAATGGATATCGCTGAAAACCTCCGGCTTCTTCTATCACCAATTCTGCCTTTGTTTGATACCAAGTTGTTTTTAAGGACTCGACCCCTTCCGTTTCCTCCACCTGACCCCATCCAGTCGTTAAATTCCCATCTACATCAAAGTTAGATTCATGAATAATCTGTCCCGTTTTTAGAGGAAAGTTGCTTTCTACCGACCACAAATGAGTCATTTTTTCACTTTGCAAGGATTCTCGTGAGTCCTTATACTTTACCAAGGCCGAACTTCCTGTCGTTGTACTAACCACAGGTTGAGAAGTCTCCGGAGTTTTTGTGGATTCACTAACCGTGCTTGGAGTTGACTGCCCTTGTCCTAATGAGTTCGTCAGGCTACTGGCATCAGTCAGTTCCTTGGCATCGCTAACTGATGTTGAAGAACTACCTTCGGGACTAGTCGAAGGCTTTGTTTGAATCTGGCACCCTGATAAAGCCACTAGGAAAGCCATCATCCATACACCTCTTTTTATAATCATTATTTTTCTTTCTATCTTAGACTTGGTTTTATTCATTATTCCACTCCTCTTGCTACTCTATATCCTTTAGTTTACCTGTCAAAGGAAGCTTAAGCAATAAATCCTCAGCCAGCACCAAAAATATTATTTCCCGCCGATTCAGGGGCGTAAAGGAAATTAGGAGAAAGACACTGAGATAATTCACAGTTGACTAGCCAACCTCTCAATTGAATCTCAGAGAAGTTCCTTCTCTGAGATTGGGGATAGTGTTTGTATACCCTCTATGCATAAAAAAGTGAAATTCTTCAACATACTTTATCTCATGGAGTAAAGTATACCAATTGGCGGTTTAAGTAATTATGAAATATTTATCAACTGTTAACCTTTATAAGTTTGTAATAACTCTAAAAATTGGGTATGATTTATATAACTTCTTTATGATAAACTGCATATCTTAAGAATTTTTTAAAACCATCAAAAAAATAAGACTTTAACAAGGAGTGAGCATAATGAGTAAAAATTATCCTCAAGTCACATCCTACTTGTTTGATCTAATGATCATACTACATAAGAGGGTTTTTAATCCCCTAACACTATCAAAAGCAATTCATTTGACACCATCTCAGTTTTCAGTGCTCTTCTACTTAAGACGGCGGGACAACTCCTCGGTGACAGATGTTGCTAAATACTTTAAGATTTCCAAGCCCAATATGACGCCAATTCTTGATTCGCTGGTTAAAAAAGGGTATCTTGAACGAAACCGCGATGAAAATGACCGTCGAATTATCCGATTAAGCTTAACCCCATCTGGCAAAGTTTTTTATGAAGATTTAAAAGTTGCCAATACTAGCTTTGTAGAAGAAATGTTTGCCGATTACACAGCAGAAGAGCTTGAACAAATCATCGTTCATTCCTCTGAGCTTTTAAATTTAATAAAGCGGGTTTCAGAACTAATGCAGGATGACGATTTCAGCTATGTTCCAGATGAATCATCCGGTGGTGAGGAAAGTGAAGAGCTGGATTCTACCCCTGATAAAAACAAGAAATCCAAACCAAACAATTCAAATAAAGATATCCCTGAGAATTGATGAATTGTGTAAAAACGGCATTTAATCTATATCAAACATAGGCTATCGAAAACCTCCGTAGGATTTCGATAGCCTTTTTTTAAACAAAATAACCACTTAATTTCTGTTCAATGATCGATTTTTTCTTATTCCTTCTATGTGTTTCTGCTTTGCCCTATCATCGACCAAACAATATCTTTTCAATTCATGATGAATCTGATCAACTTCATTTGTCGTAAATATCCTTTCCGATCTTAGGACATCCTCCTTAAGCTCCTTTAACAATTGACTTCTCCGAATAACTTTAACTTCTTCCTCAACCACATGAATCTTCTTTAGTGTGGCTCGATTACCAAAAACAATGTAGGACTTATACATCCCTGGTTCGTCGCGATTCATTGTTTTTTTCAAAGCACTGATGTGTCCCTTGTTTTGTCAGATTGGATTAAAAAATTTATTCTTTCTATTGTTTTTTAAGGTTTGAGTCCAGTTCTTATGCTTTTCATCTCCAAAAATCCATCCTTTATAGTTTTTTGATTCAATAATATAACATCCTGTTTCTCCGAATAGAATTAAGTCAATCTCTGTGGTTAGCCCATCTCCTTTGTTTAAATAAACGTTAGTCAGTACTTTGAACTTCCCTTTCATTTTTTCAAGTTCGCAGTATATAAGGAATTCTCCATACGCTCCTTTATCTAGGCAGGTCTTTACAAATCCGTTTCCACTCGCATTCTTGTAATCTGACCCTTTGAATTTCATAAACCTAAATAAGGTTATTACGCCTGAAACCAATAAAAGATACCCCATAATAATTTTCAAACAATCAATCCCCTTTAAATTTAATTCCAATCGAAAATGCTCAATCCGGCAAACTGTGTATAAAATAGTCTGAACATGCTCGTCGTCTTTTTCATAGACTGGCCGCCGCTCACCGGTTTAATTTTTAGTGTGGGAGCGTACCTTCTCTTTTTAAAGATTATTCTCTTAGCTTACCTCTATAAACTCATTTTTTAAAATTTTTCTAAGTTTATCTTTTTTTATCCTGCTAGCTCCTTCGTCAACTATGGAATGAATTGCACCCTATTACTCAAATTCAGTTTTTATTTAAAAGTTCTTTATATAACTAGAGCCATGCCTCAGCTTTGCTTAGGTCATGGCTCTAGTTATAGCTATTTTTTTAGGTTAGTTATCATTATTCCAACTCATGAATAAATAAACCAGAGCGTAACTTGGGTTCAAACCAAGTAGATTTTGGAGGCATGACTCGACCTGAATCTGCTATTTCCATCAAATCTTCGATGTCTGTGGGGTACAGTGCAATGGCAGCTGCAAACCCTTCATTCACCCGTTTTTCTAACTCTTCCAATCCACGAATTCCACCAACAAAGTCAATTCGCTCGGATGTCCTTTGATCTTTAATCCCAAATATTGGGTCTAGCACATGATCCGATAAGACGGAAACAGGCAACATCTTCAACACATCTTGTCCTTTTAATATTTCTGGTTTGGCGCGAAGTTTATACCATTTTCCAGATAAATATAAACCAAAGCTATGCTTACTCTCTGGGTGGTATGGACCTGCACCTTCATATTTTTCTACCTCAAATTTTTCTTTGAGCAATTCGATCAATTCTTCTTCTGTGTGTCCATTGAGATCTTTAATGATACGATTGTAATCTAAAATTTCTAACTGATTGGCTGGGAACATCACGGACAAGAAATAATTAAACTCCTCATCTCCTGTATAGCCTGGGTTTGCCTCTCGGCGCATTCTGCCAACTTTAACAGCGGATGCTGCCCGATGGTGTCCATCAGCAATGTAAAGTGACGAAATGTTTTTAAATCCCTTTTCAATGCTCGCAATGGCTCCACGGTCATCCACTACCCAAATGGTGTGTTGCACATCATCTTCTGATGTGAAGTCGTATTCTGCTTCTTTCTTGGTCAACTCAGCTACTAAAGCTGATAATTCTTCATTTTCAGGATAGGTCAAGAAAATCGGCCCAGTGTTGGCATTGGTGGTATCCACGTGGCGAATCCGGTCTTTTTCTTTCGCTTCTCTTGTGAATTCATGTTTCTTAATTCGATCTTCCAAGTAATCATCTATAGAGGCTGCTCCAACGATACCTGTTTGTGTGACCTGCCCCATAATAAGACGGTAAATGTAGAAGGCTGGCTTCTCATCTTGAATTAAAACCCCTTTTTCTAAGAAAGCCTCCATGTTTGCTTTTGCCTTGAGGTACACTTTATCATCGTAGGGATCTACATCCTTTGGCAAATCAACTTCTGCCTTATCAACGTGCAGGAAAGAATATGGGTTGTCTTGAACCATAATACGAGCTTCATCAGTGTTCATCACGTCATAAGGAAGGGCTGCTACTTGGTTTGCTTTCTCTTTTGAGGGTCGAATAGCCTTAAAAGGTCTTACTTTCATCGTTCTTCTCCTATTATATCTTAAAGAATTTTTCAATAATTTCTACGATTTCATCACCAATTCGTACCTGAGCTTCTTTTGTAGCCGCTCCAATATGAGGTGTCATGGAAATCTTGGGGTGCGATGTAATTTTCGTGTTTTTCGTAGGCTCTTCTCGGTAAACATCCAAAGCAACAGCCGAAATTTTACCTGAATCTAGGGCTTCCACCAACATATCTTCATCAATCAGGCCACCTCTTGCCGTGTTTACCAAAAATACGCCATCTTTCATTTTAGCAATCTCTTCTTTCCCAATCACATGATCCTTGTCTGCCTGCTTTGGAATGTGCAAGGAAATGAAATCTGATTCCGCTAATAGTGTATCCATATCCACAAATTTCGCTGTCTTCTCTTCAACCAGCTCACCGGAACGTTTCGTATAAATAACGTTCATGCCTAAGGCTGTGGCGCGCTTAGCAACTTCTCTAGCGATACGTCCAAAACCTATAAGACCCAAGGTCTTACCGGATAATTCGATTCCCTCATATTTTTTCTTGTTCCATTCGCCTTGACGCATGGTAGCATTGGCTATTCCTATGTTGCGAGCCATAGCAAACATATGACCAATTGCCAACTCTGCAACCGATGCAGAGGATGCCGCTGGTGTATTGGTCACCTTAACACCCTTTTCTTCTGCATAGTCTTTATCAATATTATCAATCCCGACACCACCACGAATAACCAGCATCAATTTTCCAGTTTCAGCGGCAGCATCGATGATATCTTTTCTTACTTTGGTAGCTGAACGGACCACCATAACATCAGTATCCTGAACCGCTTTCTTTAAATCTTCAGGTTCATAAAACTGCTCAACGACTTCATAACCCAGTTCCTTTAGTTTTTTAACTGCTGGCGGAGCCATTCCATCTGTGGCAAGTACTCTAATCATATATATTTTCCTCCAAATTTAGGTCTCAT
>JAAZGI010000174.1 GCA_012511315.1 Clostridium sp. | reverse complement strand
TATGAAGCGCAAATTGCCGAGGGCAAAAAGTTCAACGTACTGAATGGACGGGATGCTTTAGGTGAAGACATTATTTCATTACGTGAATTAGCTTTATACGGTTTGAAGGGCTATGCAGCTTATGGCCACCATGCAGCTGTTTTAGGATATCGGGACACGGACTCAGACGTGGCTTTCTTAAGATTCTTAGCCTTATCCATTGATGATTCCCTCACTGTTGATCAGTGGGTTAATATTAATATGGAAATTGGACAAAAGAATTTGCGCGTTATGGAACTGTTGGACGCAGCGAATACCGGAACATATGGTGATCCAGTACCAACAAAGGTTAATATCAATAATGTTGAAGGTCCTTTCATTGTCATTTCAGGTCATGATTTAAGAGATCTTAAAATGCTCTTGGAGCAAACCGAAGGGAAAGGCGTTAATGTCTACACCCACGGAGAAATGCTACCAGCTCATGGCTATCCTGAATTGAAGAAATTTAAGCACTTAGTAGGAAACTATGGTGGAGCTTGGCAGGATCAACAGAAGGAATTTGACAACCTACCAGGAGCTGTCTTAATGACAACCAACTGCATCCAAAAACCAAGAGCTTCCTATGAGGATCGGATTTTCACTTCAGGTGTTGTCCAAATGCCAAATTGCTTACATATACTAGCCGATGAAGATGGGCACAAAGACTTTAGTCCGATCATTGAAAAAGCTTTATCCCTCCCAGGTTTCCAAGAAACAGAAAAGCCAAGAGAAATTCTAGTTGGCTTTGGACACAAAGCAACTTTATCCCATGCTGGAGAAATTGTTGAAGCAGTTAAAGCTGGACAAATTCGCCACTTCTTCCTGATTGGTGGTTGTGACGGGGCAAAATCCGGTAGAAACTACTACACAGACTTTGCAACCTCAACACCAGAAGACACTATCATGTTAACCTTGGCTTGTGGTAAGTATCGCTTTAACAAATTAGAATTTGGTACCGTAGCTGGTTTACCTAGATTGCTTGATTGCGGTCAGTGTAATGACGCTTACTCAGCCATCAAGGTAGCGGAAGCCCTAGCGGAAGCCTTTGAGTGTGGCATCAATGATTTACCATTATCCATGATTTTATCTTGGTACGAGCAAAAGGCCGTAGTTATTCTATTGACCCTCTTATCCTTGGGTGTTAAAGACATTAAGCTTGGACCATCATTACCAGCCTTCCTTTCTCCAAATGTTCTTAACGTTTTGGTTGAAAACTTTAACATTGCACCAATTACCAATGCAGAAGCAGACTTGAAGGAAATCCTCGGTTAATACTGAGAAAATGAAAAACTAAATCCCGATGAACAATTTCACAAAGTTTAAATTCATAGGGATTTTGAAAATGGAGGCAAGCTAATTGAGCTGCCTCCATTTTCTGCGTGTTAGACCTGTGGTATGATGGTAGAATGAAAAAATAAGAGCTCATTTACTGCTCTAACTCAAGCTTCAATTCGAGCACTTGGAAATACGGAAAAACATTTAAATGAAACTGCGAAATGAAACTGCGAAATGAAAGATATAAAAGGAAGAAGAGTTCCTTGTTCATAAATTGGGAGGATATAAATTATGAGAATGCGTCATAAACCATGGGCATTGCCTGAAATGAAAAAAGATCCAAAATTTTTCTTAGAGCCCTTTGGCATGAAAGGAAAGTGGCAAAAGCACTTTGGGAATGCGGCACCCATAGAATTAGAGATTGGCTGTGGGAGAGGGGATTTTATCGCCCAGCTAGCCAAACGGCACCCGGAGCGTAATTTTATTGCTTTGGATTTAAAAAATGAAGTGTTAGTTTATGCTCTTCGGAAAATAAACCAAGAAAAACTGGACAATGTGCGGATTATTTCAATGAAGGCTGAAGAGCTGGAAAAGGTTTTTGATCAAAATGAGATTGCAAGAGTTTATATCAACTTTGCTAATCCTTGGCCAAAAGCGAACCACAATAAACGGCGCTTAACTCATCCAAGGTTTTTAGCCTTGTACCGTTTATTTACTAAGCCTGACTGTGTAGTGGAATTTAAAACCGACGATGAAGAACTATACACAGCATCCTTGGAGTATTTCCCTGAAGCGGGCTATGAAATGACCTATCAAACCGATGATTTACCTGCTAATCATCCAGAAAACATTCAAACCGAATATGAAACAAAATTCCGTAGTTTTGGGATGCCGATTTATCGTATTGATGCGGTGAAACGACCCATTTCAGAAGAACGACTCGAAATGATGTTGGAGTGGAAGCGAAAGTCCATGCAAAAAACAGGACGTCCGACTTGGAGCACCTACAAAAAAGATGACCCTGACAGCGAGCCAATAGAAAAGTAAGGTTAAAAAACGGATTAAAAGACGGAGCCATTGGCTTCGTCTTTTTGCTCTAGACGCGGAGATGAAAAGAAAATGGAGAAATTCGAAAAGCAGCCTAAAAGAAAAAGAAGCTTTTAAAGCTGAATAGCAAACAATATTTATTGATAATCAATAAATATTGTGATATACTTTGATTAGAAAAAGTGGAGGTGGTTGAATGAGAGGAATAAAAAAAATAGGCTTGCTGGGAGCGCTTTCGGTTTGTGTGTTGTTGTGCATTTATGGTTATTTTCTTTTGTGGGGAATATCAGAGTCTTTTGTAATTGAAGGACCAGAGATTGCTCATATGCGCTGGCCGATTTTAATCGGTTGCTATATTATGCTGACTGGAGCAGTGGTTGCTCTTTTGCTTGGTATTAAATCAGCTATGAAAAGCGAACAGGAGATTTTTTCGAGATCCACCATTAAATGTTTAGGTTGGATGGGGCGTAGTCTTAGTATCTCGACCGTAGCTATCGTTGCAGTTTACATTTATGCTTGGATCCAATTAGGGTCTGAAGTAGGATTGATGGGAGCATATTTATTTATTTTTGTATTATTGTTTTTTACAGCCTCTAGCGTTCTTTTTTTTATTCGAGATTTATTTGCTCGGGCTGTTGAATTTCACGATGAAAATGAATTGACGGTGTAGTATGGCCATTATTGTAAATTTGGATGTTATGCTGGCCAAAAGAAAAATGCAGCTCAATGAATTAAGTGAAAAGGTAGGAATTACTCAAAGTAATCTTTCCATTTTAAAAACAGGTAAGGCAAAAGCCATTCGCTTTTCTACTTTAGAAGGCATTTGCCAGGCCCTTGATTGCCAACCGGGAGATATTTTAGAGTATCGACCAGACACTGAAGAGTAGATTAAAAACAGATTATTATAAACTGACTTTAAGATTGATTCAGTCAGAGAATAAAAAACTGCCACGGATACTCAATTAGAGTGTGCCGTGGCAGTTTTTTAAATGCTGATTGATTTAAGAAAGCTTAAGCAAAATACTTTTTAGCTTCATCCATAATTTTATCGTAGTTTGGTTCTTCGCCTACTTCAGGTACAAATTCAACGTAGCGACACACGCCATCTTTATCAAAGATGAAAGCACTTCGAGCTAAGATTTTGAACTCGTTAATAAGTGTTCCGGTGTTTTCGCCAAACTCACGATGCTTATAGTCAGAAAGCATGGTAATATAATCGCCAGCATTGGATTTAGTCCAACGTTCTAAGGCAAAGGGTAAGTCTACAGAAACTCCATAAACGTTATAGTCTAGGTTTTCTAGGCGGTCGTTAAAGGTTAAAAGCTCTAATGAACAGACGCTGGTATCAACAGAGGGAAGAGTTAAAACGATGGCTGGCAATTTCATATCCTTGGATGAAAAATTACCCAGTTCCATGGTAGTGAGGTTGAATTCAGGTAATGCATCTCCAACTGCTAATTTTGTTCCGATTAAAGTGACTTCTTTTCCGCCAAATGTGATTTTCATAAAATTTACACCTCTTATATTGTATTAAAGTTTTAGTTACCTTTTCCAGTTGTTTTAATAGTATTCCTTATTATTTCAGTGGTTTAGATATCTAGTTTAATGGTAAATTTATCTACCATACCAATGGGGCGCCAAGATAACTTAGCCTTGCGCAACCCTTCAATCCCCATATCTTGTTCTCGATTAACGATTTCGGCATTAGGGTGTAGGATTCTTTGGCTTTCTGAATTAATAAAGCTATAAAGGCCGTGAAAGTCATCATTTGCTTTTTCAACATGCACCAAAACGTTATTATTTGGCATATCTTCTGTAATAGTAAAAGCTTGACAAACTCCATCGATAAAAAAGGCTAAGCCTTTTATGGGCAGGAGGTCCAAATG
>JAAZGI010000173.1 GCA_012511315.1 Clostridium sp. | reverse complement strand
CTGCTTTTTTTTACGTATAATATCTGCAATTTGCATGGTAATTATTCCTTCCTGGTTATTATTTGTTCTATCTTTAGTATAACCTTTTTGGCTAATTCTTTAACCTGAATTATACTGCTTTAATAATAATTAAAATCATTAAGTTTAGAATCATCAAGTGAAATTATAAGTAGAGTGTAAATGAAAAGAGGAATCTAACAATTGATCCCAATCATTAGATTCTTCTTTTCATACTCATAGGTTGCTTCTTTGTTCTAGACTTTATGATAATTTATAAAAACTTATAAAAAACTCTCGCCGTTTAGGTCGTTCTCGATATCTAAGTAGTCTAAGATTGACTTTCCGATGTCATTAAAGGAACTGCGAATTCCCAAATACCGGGGTGTGACGGAATTTCCATAGACAAGTAGTGGGATATATTCTCGAGAATGGTCCGTAGAAGCCGTTGTTGGGTCACAGCCATGGTCAGCTGAAATGATTAATAGGTCATCTTCTTTCATGGTTTTTAATAAGTCAGGCATCCATCGATCCACCTCTTCCAGAGCCTCTTTATAGCCTTGGGGATTGTTGCGATGGCCAAAGAGCATATCAAAATCAACCAGGTTAATAAAAATCAATCCGTCCGAGTCTTCTTGAACTGCTTCAAGAGTTTTAGCCATTCCATCTTGGTTGCTGGTGGTGCGAACAGTTTTGGTGACTCCTTTGCCATTAAAAATGTCTTTAATTTTACCAACACCATAAACCTCTTGACCATCTTCTTTAATATAGTCGAGCATGGTCTTACAGAAAGGATCTAAGGAGTAGTCATGACGGTTGGACGTCCGCTTAAAGGTTTCAGCGGATTCTCCAACAAAGGGTCTGGCAATAACCCGTCCCACGGTCCAGTCGCCCATCAGCATATCACGGGCAATCTCACACATTTTATAAAGTTCAGGAATTGGAATGATTTCTTCATGAGCTGCTATTTGGAAGACGGAGTCAGCAGATGTATAAACAATGGGTTTCCCCGTTGCCATATGCTCCTCACCTAATTCCTTGATGATTTCAGTGCCTGAGGCAACTACGTTACCAAGGGTTCCTCGTCCAATTCTACGTTCAAATTCATCCATGATTTCTTTAGAAAATCCATTAGGATACGTATTTAAGGGCGTATCCAAGATACAGCCAGCGATTTCCCAATGGCCAGTTACGGTATCTTTGCCTACAGATGCCTCAGCAGCCTTACCGTAGGCTCCTGAAGGGTTAGCCACAGCATCTACACCCATAATCTCATGAATCTTGCCAAGGCCCATAGCACCCATATTAGGCAGGTTTAAGCCACCGGTAGCTTTAGCGATATTGGCTAAGGTGTTAGAGCCTTCATCGCCATATTCATGGGCATCTGGCATTTCACCAATTCCAACCGAATCTAAAATCAATAATATTGCTCGTTTCATAATTTTTTTCTCCTTACAGTTGCTTTCTCATTCGCTTAGCGTTTCACTCTATTTGGTTTCTCATTACTTTTGTTTGGTTCATTTAATAGGACCCGATTTTTATAAAAGATTTTAAAAGCTTCTTCAAACTTAAATAACCAAAATAATTAAATCAACAAGAAAGCCTTTTACTTTCACCTCTTATTATCTCATGGAGAGCGCCTTTATTTATCACGCAATTGTAAACAAAATGAGTTGATTTTTAGAACTTTTTAGACAGTCACTGCTACTTGGAAGGATTAAACAGGTAAGGGCTGGTTTTAAATAAAAAGGATAGAACTTTTACTGTGATAGGTAGAAAGCAGCTAAACCCAACGATTCAGCTGCTCCATTTGATTTAATATTTAACTCGATGCATTTCAGATTTTT
>JAAZGI010000172.1 GCA_012511315.1 Clostridium sp. | reverse complement strand
TTGTCTTCTCTTGTCTTCTCTTGTCTTTATTTTATTACAAAGATGTTAACTTCCATTGCACACCTTATAAACAAACTTAGTTTTCTAGTTCATCTTCCAATTCAATTTTCTGAATAATTCGCCGTGGAAAAACCATGCGAATTTTTTTTGCTCGTAATCTAAAATCAACGTCTTTAGAGAATATGGTCTCTCCATCTAAGTTTACGATAAACTCCTCATCCGAGGTGAGTTGAATTCGATCTGTTTGATAATGATGGATCTCTGGTAACCCAATGTGGGTTCCTTTTCTAAGTTTCGGCAAGTACCGAACTAACTTTGACAAGCCTAAAGGTTCCACTTCAATCACATCAAAGAATCCATCATTAATCTGAGCCATTGGGGCAATATGATAGCCACCACCATAGGTCTGACCATTGCAAACAGCCAATAGAAATACGTCAGCTATTCGATTTTCATTCTTTTGTTTAATATTTACGCGGGTTGGCCGTAAGTCTGTAATATTTCCCACAATCCCACCTAGATAGGCAAACAACGGCGTAATGAGAGGTTTTCCCTTATAAAGTTCCGTTTTATAGTTAACTTTGGCATCAAAACCAACACTGGCTACATTTAGAAAGTACTGTTCATTCACCATCCCAACATCAATCAGTTCCTCTTCGCCTAAAATGGTTTCCTTTAGGATATCCATCCGTTCATAATCTCCAGCTAGGTATTTAATAAAGTCATTGCCGGTCCCAGCTGGAACACAGCCTAAACTGGAGTCAGAATCTGCCATTCCATTGAGAACTTCGTTAATGGTCCCATCGCCACCTACCGCATAGATGCGCCAAGTTCCTCTCGTTGAATAGTCTCGTGCAATTTCTGTAGCATGGCCTCGATGCTCGGTCATGACAATTTCATAACGAGTTTCGGGGTATTTTTCTTGAATATTTTTAAATAGTTCCTTAATCCGACGCGCCATTATAGCGCCAATTCCTTTGCCGGCCTTGGGGTTAACGATAAACAAATGTTTTAAATGCATATTATCAATTTCCTGTCATCTTATTTGTTTTTACTTGAAAAGGTCCAGGGGCCGACCTGATTGCTTTACGACTTTGCTCCATTCACCCACGAAATCTCCCAAGGCCCATTCATGCATAATGATTTCTTCATCGTCCAATGGAATGGTAGCTAAAGGATCTGCTCCTAAATTGCCATTCTCATCTTTAGGATAAACTAACAACTTTGATTTTGTTCGAATGATTGCAAAAAAAGCATCTGGTGAAGAAACCGCATCTTGTGCATTTGGCACCAAACTTACGATTCCACTCCAACGTGGCGTCAAATTGTCATAGCGATAGACCCTGTAGTTATCTCCAAAATTCATTGGATAGGTCAGGTGCTTATCCTCAAGGGAATCTTCAGAATTAATGCGACCTTCATAGATCCAACGACCATTATACCTCTTAAGTATAAATGAGTTTTCTTTAATTTCCACTAAACCAACAGATTCTTCTGGTTTTTGAGCACCAAGGGCAATTTTCGCAGCAGTTTCCATGACATTAATTCCTTCTGGTCCAAAAACATCGGTAATGCCAATCCGACGATCATATTGGGGGTTGGATATATTTCGTGTGGAATAAAATTGCATGGGTCCAAACTCTCGATTCGAATAAATCCCAGATCGAACACTAAAATAGTCGTTTGAGACAAAAGTAATGTCACTGAGTCGCGATTCCATGTCAAGGGATGCCGTCTCCCGAACTTCTGATCCATCAGCCAAGTTTTTAATCACAATGCTTTCTCGAGTCACATCCACATTCTCTTGTCGCTCTACACTCATTTTGTAGAACACATTACGTGGGAAAAGAATATCTTCAACCTCATAAATCTCCAATGGTTCATCTTTCGGCTTGGCAATCCAAAGGGTTCGATACTCTGCTTCTCCTGGTATGCCGTTAAGATCCACCCGATCTTTACGCAATCCTAATAAAACTCCATTAGCACTACTTGGCTGCTTTTGAACAGGGTTTCCTAAGGTGTCGGTGCTCAATTCAATATTAGTTTCTTGCAAATGGTCGGTTTGATTAAAGTAAAGTAATACGTTGTTACGCTCTATAGCAATTTTTTCATCACTCAGTTTATATATCCGCTCAGAAAACCCCTTAGCGTCTGTTACTGTATATACTGCCACAATATCCTCTGTAAGGCCCACTTCTGAAGGTGAAATCTTATAACGAGTCAAAAAGTATTCATAGGTTTTAACTTGCATAGCTTTTAGATTAGGATTTTCGATGGAGTCAGTTCCTATAATGATGCGTTCATTGGATAGGTACGCACCTAGACCATTAAAGTAATCCTCATCAATATCGTGGTTATCTGGGTTTAAAGAATAGGCTGAATCAAACACCCAATAAGGTGCCAATTCTAGTTTTGGTGTCCGCGGCATAGTTTCATCAATGGCAAGGACAGTGTTTGAGATGGAACACCCACCTAAAGTTATGCTCATTAAAAGAACCCATAGAATAACATACAGCTTATTTGATTTTTTTCCCATAATGGACCTCCCTATGGACACTAACCTCCATAACTGTTCCTTGACCTTCAACTGACTCAATTTTTAGATTTCCACCATGAAGACGCGCAATTTCGTCGACTATTGATAACCCAATCCCGCTGGAGGATTTAGAATGCTTGCCTTTATAAAATTTCTCTCGTACTTTGGGAATTTCCTCAAGGGCAATCCCAAGTCCTGTATCACAAACAGTAAAATAAGTAAATTGAGCATCTTGGCTAATTTCAACCTGAATCGAATCATTGGCTTCTGTAAATTTGAAAGCATTGTCGATGAGGTTGACAAATATTTGCTTGATCCGGTTTTCATCTCCCATAAAGGACTCAACTGAATCATCCATTAAAAAACTAAACTTACGCGGTTCTCGCTCTTTTCGTCCCTCTGCAAAAGATTCAATATATCCTTTCAAATTAGCCGGATTCACCCAGTTAAATTTCATATCTATCTTACCAGACGAGAATCTTGAGAAATCTAGTAGCTCATTGACCATGGCTTTTAAACGATCTGATTCCTGCTCAATAATCTCTAGTCCTGCTACCATGAGTTCCGGATCCGTGGCCGGATCATTTAAGGTGACTGCCCAGCCTTTAATGGCTGTTAATGGCGTGCGCAATTCATGGGAAACTGAAGAAATAAATTCATTTTTCAGTTCTTCTTTCTTTGAAATCTCTGAAGTCATGTAATTAAACGTTTGAGATAAGGTTCCAATTTCATCGTTACTCATCACCGGGCTTTTTACATTATACTGACCTTTGGCCATTCGTCTGGCCGTCTCAGTGAGCTCAGTAATGGGTTCAATCAGCTTTTTACTCATGATAATTCCAATCAAAGCAGTCACAGCTGTAATAATCCCTCCGATGAGGAAAAACAAACTAGTTATATTTTTCAAATTCTGGTCCACCTGCTCAAGGGAGGCGATATAGCGAATAACGCCAATCACTTTCCCCGTAGAAATCAAAGGTGTTGATATACTCATTACATGTTCATTGGTCTCTGATATTTTAAAAATTTGATACTCTGCGACACCTTTTAAGGCTGATTTCACATCTAGAAGTTCTGAATTGGGTACTAGATGGGCTTGAGAATCCAAAATAAGCATGGAATCTGTATCATAAATTTGAACTCTAGCCTCATCGCTCCGCCACCAACTATCTTGCTCTGCATACAAGTTTTCAATTAAGCTTCCTGCGGTTGCTATATTGTCTTCATAGTAGTCTGCTGAATACTGAACCTGACCTTTTAGTGTGTTGTAAAAATTCGTATAAAAATATCCCCTGACAAAGCTTAAAAGCACAGCCAGGGTGAGAATATAGGTGAGCCCTAAGATGAGTAAAAGACTTTTCGAAAAACTAGCTCGAATGCTTCGTTGCTTTACTCTTTCTTCCATCTGTATCCAGTTCCCCATATCGTTTCAATATAATTTGGTTGGGATGGATTATCTTCAATTTTAGATCGAAGCCGACGCACGTTAACATCCACAATTTTCGGATCTCCTGTAAAGTCATAACCCCAAACCAAATTAAGCAAATCATCTCGAGTAAAAGCTTTTCCTGGATTTTCCATGAATATTTTCATCAGCAAAAACTCCTTAGGCGTTAAAACAATCTCCGACTCATTTTTTGTAATTGTCTGAGAGTAGTTATCCAATTCAAAACAGAAGGTGCGAATGATTTCCTCTTCTTCAACTGCGTCTTTTTCATTGATGCGACGAAGCAAACCTTGGGTCCGCAAAATAAGTTCAGTTGGATTAAAAGGCTTAATAATATAATCATCAGCTCCACCTTTAAGGCCCACAATTTTATCCGTGTCTTGGCCTTTGGCTGTCAACATGATGATCCCTATTTTTTCATTCTCTTCTCGAATTTGCCGCAGCACCTCAAAACCATCAATCCCAGGTAGCATGACATCTAAAATGGCTACATCAGGTTTTTCAAGTTTTGCGATACGGACTGCTTCTTCACCTGTATCTGTCTCGTATACGGAAAAACCGCTCCGTTCGAAATTAATTTTTAAAAATGTTCGAATACTCGCTTCATCTTCACATATTAAAATTCTATACATTATTTTCCTCCTCAGTCGCTGATGGTTCTATTTTCCATTAAAGAATACAATGAAAACCAAGTGGTTACAGCGCTGTAACAAGTACCTTAATTATACACTAGACTCATGAACTTTTTTAGTTATTCTGCAAATCCACTTAACGAACTTCGAAATTTAGTATATATTAAGATATGGAACTTAAATAAGAAATAGGCAGGCAACAAACCAGCTATCGGAAACATCCAAATAATTCCTATCTTTATAATTTAGACAAATCACTAGTTTAATCCTGTAATAATTGTAGGAACTAATTCGAACTGATTTATTATAAACCACTAGCATGAAAAGTGGCATAAAAAACAAAGTTGACTTGTGAAGGAGAATGTTATGTTTAAGTTATTTAATAAAAAAGTCAGTATTATGGCACCCGTGACGGGACGCTGCGTGGATTTATCTCATGTCCCTGATGAGGTTTTTTCACAAAAAATGATTGGGGATGGTGTGGCCATTATTCCATCGGATGGCTTATTTGTAGCCCCTGCTGATGGTGAGCTAACAATGCTTTTTCCAACCGGCCACTCCTATGGAATGAAAATCGGCCAAAACATTGAGATCCTCGTCCACATTGGCATTGATACCGTAGAACTGAACGGCGAAGGTTTTGAACTTTTAGCCGAACAAGGACAGCAAGTGAAAGCAGGTACTCCGATTGTTCGAGTGGATCTCGACTTTTTAAACGCTCGTGGATATAAGACAATTACGCCAATTATCCTAACTTCACCTAGTCCAGAAGATGGCGAAACAAATTTAAAGGCAGTTTATGACCGAGATGTATTAGCTCTTAAAGACCTTTTATTTACAGTCACTTTGTAGCTTAACTAAATATAAAAAAAGCTTCCGACTAGGATGGTAAATGATACCAAATGAAATTTCATCAAATCGAGTAGGAGACTAGCCATTAACTGACTAGTCGACCTCTCACACCACCGTGCGTACCGTTCGGTACACGGCGGTTCTCTAGTTTTCACATATT
>JAAZGI010000171.1 GCA_012511315.1 Clostridium sp. | reverse complement strand
TGTGGAGGCTAAGCATGATCTTTGTGAAGTCTAAGTATGGGGTTTATGAGGATTAAGCAGGAGCTTTATAAGATCTCAGTATGAAATTTAAGCATGATTCTGTTGCATCTGTCTAGAAGATGAGCTTTGGTTGAAACTTTAAACCTAGGTTTAAGTAAAAGACCCTAATCAGAGTCTTTCATCAGCTTCTAAAGTCATGGTCATAAGTCAGAGTCTAAAGGAAAAGTTATAGCTAGAAGCGTTTAAGTAGGGTTAGTAAAAAATACAATTAAAATGCAGAGTACGTTCTCTGCATTTTTTTGCGTTTGCTAAACGATATGATTAAATTTAAAGGTTGGTGTGCATTAAGTTTACCGAGGAAGGGATGTTAAAAAAGGTTTAAAATTTTAACAGTAACTGTTAGATAAAAGTTAGGATTGAGTTTAAACTTCCCGATTGTCAATTTAAGCTAGAAATTATTTAACCCCGATACATTCTCAAGAAAAACTTCCAATGGAGTTTTATAGTTCAATGATTTTGTGATTTCGATTAGCCTTTCACAGCTTCCATTTGTAAATTGGGACTGATAAACCCTAAAACTTTTCAATCAAAAACCTTTGTCCCTTACATATCAAAATTTCGAGTGAGAGGGTTTTAGAGGAATTTGGGAACCCGCTGTTTTTTTGTAGTTGTTAGATAAAAGAATTTAACAAATAGTTTTGAAGGCTTTTGGATTAAAGAGGTCTTGTCATTTGCTATAATGAAAGATAGTTTATTGAAAAAAAAAATTCATATAAAATTTAATCTGGAAAAGAAGATAGTTTGATAGTTGAATAGAAGGTTAAATGGTTGAAAGCTTGAAGAGCTTTTTGAAGGGTAGAGTGAATCTATGAAAAAGAAAAAGATTATTATATTAGGTGTTACAGGCTCCATTGGTCAGCAAGCTTTGGATGTGATTCGACAAAGTGAGCATTTGGAATTAGTCGGTGCATCGGTGCATAGCAATGTAGCTGCCTTAGACCAGGTGGTTGAAGAATTTAAGTTGAAAAAAGTTTGTGTGTCTGATGAGGCAGCCGAACTTGATCTAGATTACCCTGGTTTGAAGGTATACAGAGGAGCTCAAGGCTTAGAGGATTTAGCTGCTTCGGATTGTGATATGGTGTTAACCTCGGTGGTCGGTCTCGCCGGTCTTCAAGCTACTGTGGCAGGGATTAAGGCTGGTCATGATATTGCTTTAGCTAACAAGGAAACCTTGGTGGGGGCTGGAGAAATTGTCATGGCTTTAGCCAAAGAGCATGGCGTCGCCATTTATCCGGTGGATTCTGAGCATTCAGCAATCTTCCAAAGCCTGCAGGGCTATAGAAATGAAGATATTAAGCGAATTATTTTGACGGCTTCAGGGGGGCCTTTCCGAGGTAAGAGTCGGGAAGACTTAAAATCTGTGACGGTGAAAGAAGCTTTAAAGCATCCTAACTGGACCATGGGTCAAAAGATAACCATTGATTCAGCCACCTTAATGAATAAGGGCTTGGAAGTGATTGAAGCCCATTGGCTGTTTGATACACCAGCTGAGGATATTATTGTTCACGTTCATCCCGAGAGTATCCTCCATTCAGGGGTGGAGTTTCAAGATCATTCCGTGATTGCTCAATTAGGCAATCCTGATATGAGATTACCCATCCAATATGCTTTAAATTATCCGGACCGTTTAAAGGCCGTGGTGGAACCATTGGATTTATTTAAGGTGGGCAGATTAACTTTTGAGGAGCCGGATTTAAAGTTGTTCCGCTGCTTAGCTTTAGCCTATGAGTCTCTGGAAAAAGGCGGCTATTATCCTTTGATTGTGAATACTGCCGATGAAGTTGCTGTAGATTTGTTCTTAAAAGAAGAGATTAGCTTTTTAGAAATTGCGGAACTAATTGAATTTGCCATGGACCATTTTGCCAGCCAGGAAGCCTTTACCCTAGATGGGGTTATTAAACTGGATGCACGGATTCGTGAAGAATTGGGCGAAAAGTTTCTGAACCGATAATTCTTTGGAATTTTCACTCCATTTTAATCGGATGTGTCATAATAGAGTGTGGGATGAATGGATTATAATTTAGTTTTAAACAGTTTAAAGCTGGTTCAAGGAACTAGTGCGTAGGCTTATTTATAGATGGCTTATTTATAACAGTTCATTCGGATAAAAAATTTAAACTTAAAATAGGAGATCAATAATTTATGAGTATTATTCTAGCAATTCTGGGCTTTGGCTTTCTGGTCTTAATCCATGAATTTGGTCATTATTTAGTGGCTCGTTTAAATGGCGTGTATGTAGAAGAGTTTTCCATTGGAATGGGGCCTTCGCTACTTTCACGTAAGGGCAAAGACGGAACCGTTTGGAGCATTAAGGCACTACCCATTGGTGGTATGTGTCAAATGAAGGGAGAAGACACTGGGGAAGAGGACTCCTCCGAGGATTCGTTTCAAAGTAAGCATCCCCTGCGGCGGATGAGTATTATTTTTGCCGGTCCTTTGATGAACTTGATCATCGGCTTTATCTTTTTCACCATCCTGGCGCAAAATCTTGGTTTTCAAACCAATGTGGTAGAACAGGTGGTACCTGATTCACCGGCTGCCAGTATCGGACTACAACCTGGTGACGCCATAGTTGAAGTCAATGGCAACAAGGTGACTACGTTTAATGATGTGATTACATTTATGGCACTGGGTGAAGGAAAAGCCACCGAGATTAAAGTGCTCCGTGATGGCGTGGTATCTGATTACGATATTATTCCTCAAGAGTCTGAAACGGGTCAATATATGATTGGCTTTCAAACCCAGGTGGAAACGCAACCCAATATCTTCCAATCCTTCCGTCAGGGTTTAACGGAGGCTAGTTCCATGGTTCGACAAACTTATTTTTCTTTGAAATTGCTCTTTACCGGCAAAGTTGGTTTGGATCAAATGGGTGGACCGGTTGCCATCTTAGGCTTGGCGTCAGAAGTCGCTAAAACCAGCTTTTTAAGCTTTGTACGCTTTTTAGGCTTCCTGTCTATTAACTTGGCTATTTTTAATCTCTTGCCCTTCCCTGCATTGGACGGTGGTTGGCTATTAATCCTTACGGCAGAGTTAGTAACCAGACGGAAAATTCCAGAGAAATTTATGATGGCTTGGAACTTTGCTGGCTTTGCAATTTTGATGACCTTTATGTTGTTTATTACCTTTAAGGATATTTTCTTCCCGGCAGTCTTTTAAAGAGCTACAGATTAAAACAAAGAGTGTTAACTCTTAACTTGAAAGATATTAAATGGTTGAGCTATTGGAATAGCTTAGCCATTACAACAAATGATAATTTCCAGTCATACGAGGTGTTATATGATTCAGCGTAAACTTACTAAAAAGGTCCGAGTCGGACAAATATATGTGGGCGGTGATGCACCCATTGCCGTTCAATCCATGTTAAATACAGATACAAGAGATGTTGAAGCTAGCTTAAGACAAATTCGCGCCTTGCGAACGGCAGGTTGCGATATTGTCCGTTTAGCCGTGCCTGATATGGCAGCGGCAGATGCCTTAGCAGAAATCACCAAAGGGGTGGATATGCCTATGGTGGCAGACATTCACTTTGATTACCGCTTGGCTTTAAGAGCCATTGAACATGGCGTAGCTAAGTTGCGAATTAATCCAGGTAACATTGGCTCCCGGGATCGAGTAGAGGCAGTGGCCAAGGCTTGCCAGGACAAGGGGATCCCCATCCGAATTGGTGTAAACTCAGGATCCTTAGAAAAGGACCTGTTAGAAAAATATGGTGGTCCAGTGCCTGAGGCCCTAGTGGAATCGGCTCTTCGCCATGTGGCGATTTTAGATGAAGTGAATTTTAATGATGTAATTATTTCAATCAAGTCCTCTAATGTGATGCGGACCGTGGAGGCCTATCGTCTCCTATCAAAACAAACCGATTTGCCCCTCCACATTGGTGTCACGGAAGCTGGCACAACCTGGCGGGGGACCATTAAAAGCGCTGTAGGAATTGGAACCCTTTTAGCAGAGGGGATTGGCGATACCTTGCGGGTCTCCTTAACTGGTGACCCCTTGGAAGAAATCAAAGTGGGTCGTGAGATATTAAAGTCCGTGGGTTATTTAAAAGAAGGCATTGAATTTGTGTCTTGTCCGACCTGTGGGCGTACTGAAATTGACCTCATTGGCATTGCCACTGAAGTTGAAAAACGCCTGGAAGGTTTAAACAAACCTATCAAAGTAGCAGTAATGGGCTGCGCCGTCAATGGACCGGGGGAAGCCAAGGATGCTGACATCGGTATTGCCGGAGGCAAGGGCGTTGGCATTATCTTTAAAAAAGGAGTTATTGTCCGTCGAGTAGGCGAAGCTGAGTTGGTGGACGCTCTCATGGCTGAAATCGAGTCCATGTAGGGAGGCTAGAATGGAATTTCGCAGAGTGCTGGAAGATAAACTCCAGGACAAAATACAGGAAGAAAATTTCAAGATTTTAAAAGTTGAATATTTTAAAAAACATTGCAAACTGAGGATTTACTGCGTAGCGGATAATCCTCTTTGCATTGAAGACGAACATTTAATTAGTGCCTGCACCGATGAAATTTTAGGGGGGCAAATCCATAAAGATATTGCTGTGCTTCAGCGCAAAGGCGACTCCTTGGAGTCGGATCATGACATGCGAGAGTTTTTAGCCGATATCTTTTGCAAAGACCCCATCGCTAAAAACTTTCTACGAGATGCCACCATGGAGTGGACAGAGCATGAGTTACGGTTTGCTCATTTTAATGTGATTCTGGTTAACCATTTAATTCGTAATAAAACAGGGCAGCTCATTGCTGAGTTTTTAAAAGAGGCCTTTGCTTTATCCGTAAGAGTTGACTTTGTTCATGATGGGTCCATTGAACCCAAGCAACTGGCAGCAGATGATGTGTTTGCACCCGTCTTGAGAGAAGAGACTTATTGCCCGCCCGTTGAAAGACCCAAGGCGCAGCCAGCAAAGGCTAAACCAGTGAATTTGGCTCCAGCCAGTGGAGACGATCGCGTCTTGTATGGCAAGATGTTTAAAGGCCCACCTACAGCCATAGCTGACATTTCTGAAGGAATGCGCTCAGTTGTGGTGGCCGGTCAAATCTTTAAGGTAGAAGAAAGGGAACTGCGCAATGGAAAAACACTGGTAACCTTATATATTAATGATGAAACCTCCAGTATTATGGGGAAAATCTTTGCTAAGTCAAAAGAAGACATCAAGGTCTTTGTGCCTGGCATGCACGCCATGCTAAAGGGGACCCCTGGCGTTGATCTTTATACCAAGGAAATGACCATTATGGTGAACCATGCCTTACGGATGGAAAGCCCCAAGGTAAAAGACAAGGCTGCTGAAAAGCGGGTTGAACTCCATGCTCACACCACCATGAGTACCATGGATGGGATTGTGTCAGTTAAAAAACTAATCAGCCAAGCCATTGACTGGGGTCATGAGGCCATTGCCATTACAGACCACGGCGTAGTTCAAGCCTTCCCAGAAGCTATGGACGCGGCTGGAGATAAAATCAAGGTGCTCTACGGGGTGGAGGCTTATGTGGTTGATGACATAAGTGGTATTTGTAACGCCCAAGAGCCCATTGCCTTTAACGATGAATTTGTTGTTTTTGATATTGAAACCACAGGTTTTTCCCATGTCAATGACAACATCATTGAAATTGGGGCCGTCAAGATTAAAGACCAGTTTGTGGTGGAACGATACTCAGCCTTTGTGGATCCTAAAAGACCCCTGCCGGCTAAGATTATTGAACTCACTGGAATCACTGATTC
>JAAZGI010000170.1 GCA_012511315.1 Clostridium sp. | reverse complement strand
GAACACCTCGCCACTGTTCTTTAAAAGGATCTTCATCAATCCGTCCACCAAGACCTGGTGTTTCGTTTTGCTCTGTAAAGGTTAATCCTTTAATTTCTGATAGATCTTCAGTTACTGCTAGGTAACCTTTAATAGTTCCCCAAAGGGCTGGTCCAGAGAAAGGAAAGGCATAGCCTTTAATCGCTCCTGATTCGTCGACTTGCTTAAAAGCTTCAATCTCTTCGCCATCAACTGTTCTGGTTTCAGGCTCAATGAATTTTTCATAAGTTTGATTTACTTCTTCATCGGAACTGCCGTGTTCAATATCAAAGGCATACAGCAGAGATTTTTGTCGAGCAATTTCTTGATTTAATTCAATCCTAGGTGTCATGGAAGCCTGTGCAGTGGCCAAAATAGCTGTAAATACACTAGCTACAATGATCATGAAAATAACTGTATATTGATAGCTTCTTTTCATTAGATTGCCTCCTTCTGTTCTGCTGCAAGGGCGGCTTTTTTAGCCTTTTGCTTTGCTTCCCAGTTTTTAACATTCATGTTAATCAGTGGTGCAAATGAGTTACCAATCAAAATTGCAAACATCATTCCTTCTGTAAATAGTGAGAAGGTCCGAATGACAATGGTTATAAAGCCAATTAGTATCCCATAGATAATCTTGCCCGGATCTTTCATTGGAGCAGATACAGGATCGGTCGCCATAAATACAGTACCAAACAAGAATCCACCGGATAATAAAGTAAACAATGGGTTCACATTCGTTGCACCGAGCATATTAAAGAATAAAGAGAAGACCAGCCCAGATGCTGTAACGGATGCCATAATTTTCCAAGAAGCGGTCTTGGTATAAATTAAGTAAGCGCCAGCTAGAATAATCAGAATGGCTGAGGTTTCTCCCATGGATCCTGAAATGTTACCAATTAATAGGTTTAATGGACTGGCAGCAATGCCATTCACATTCATATTAATCATTGGAGTAACTTCTGTGGCCATATCTACAGCGCCTGACCATTTCAGAAGTCCGCCAGGGAAGCCACCGAAAGGTTTCTGCCATTGCATGGTCATTTGAGCAGGGAAACTAACATACACAAAAGCACGACCAACTAAAGCTGGGTTAAATACGTTTTTAGCAAAGCCACCAAAAATAGCTTTTCCAAAAATAATTCCAAATAGTGTGCCCACAACAACGATCCAAATTGGAACAGTGGGTGGTAACGTCAGCGTAAATAGTCCAGCTGTAACAAAAGCTGCCTCTGTAACCTTCGCCTTATCTCCACTAATCATTCGCAGGATGAATAATTCACCAGCAAATGCTGTAACTAAAGATACGGCTAAGACCAGAAGAACTCTCCAGCCAAACAAGTAAATAGAAAATAGATAGATTGGAAGCAGACTCCAAAGAACTGTCCTCATCATTTTCTGTTTCATAAAGTACTTTGTTATTTGCATAATAAGACCTCACAGTAAATATTTTAACACTTCTAATTATACCCTTTGCTCGATTCTATTTCAGTCTTTTTTGAAATTTAATCACTAATTCCAAGAATAATCGTTCCAAACTTAATTTTTCACCACTGAATTTCCTAAAAAAAAGCAGGATCCCCAAAAGAATCCTGCTTTTTTTTAGACTTTATTGATTGCGTCCATTTTTCAAATCATCCAAATTTCGAGGGTCGGATCCCCCCTCAATTTTCGGTGCTTTTTGAGCATAAGCATCATTTTGATTAAAATTTCCATCATAAGTTCCAGAAAAATCAACCCGAGGAGCTTGACGCTCAGATTCAGTGATTTCAAAGAATCGTTCCTGACGGAACCCAAACATGTTTGCAATGATATTGGAAGGGAACACTTCAATCTTCGTATTGTATTTCTGAACCGTATCATTGTAGAACTGTCTGGAGTAACGGATTTTCTCTTCTGCGTCCTTTAATTCTGACATTAGTTGTTGGAAATTGGCATTAGCTTTAAGTTCCGGATAGTTTTCCACCAGAAGCATCATACGATTTAATGCTGATGTCATCTGATTGTTAGCTTCCATGGATTCATCTGGAGTTCCAGCATTCATAACAGCAGATCTTGCCTGAATAACAGCTTCAAGAGTTCCTCTTTCATGTCCCGCTGCTCCTTTAACCGTTTCAACTAGTCCAGGAATTAGATCCGCACGATTTTTCATCTGAACATCCATCTGTGCGTAAGCATTACGCACCGTGTTGCGTAATTTAACTAAACCATTGTACATAGAGACCAGAATGAGAGCTAGTAGTATAATTACAATTAACAGCACCCAAAATAATGTAGGCATATTGTTTCTCCTTTTATTTTAATTCTTATTTTTATTCTTATTTTAAAATTTAATTTTTTATAACAATTTTTAATACATAATGTGTTCTATTATATGTTTTACTAATTTAAATTTCTTTCTCGTTTTAAGATGGTCAGCAGATGAGCTTTAAATACTTATCCGCTCTTTTCAGAAAATAATTTCCACCTTATAAGGTTTGGTAGCCTTAGAATGCGCCACCTCCACCTCCACCTCCGCCGCCGCCAGAGGAACCACCTGAGAATCCACCGCCGCCGCCCATGGACGAGGAACGTCTTGACGATGCCACGGCTTCTGCTTTTTGAATCGTTTGAGTGGCTGTTGACATTGCTTGGTTAAGAGTTCGGTCCATCTGTGCAAATCCCCTACCAGAGTAAAAGCTAGGATAGAACGTTCTAGTAAAGGTGGGGTCATTTAATTCTTGGGGAGAGTAGGCCTTTGGTAATTGTTCAATGACTTCTTTAGCAATTCCCAAGGATGTAGCATAAACTAGGTAGTGGTTCCAGATCGTTAAGGCTGGAATTTCAGCCTTGTCCATATTAGAGAAGGTCTCAAGAAAGCGCTTAAAAGCTTTCCACATGGCCACTTGATTCGAACCATACTGCGTTAGTTTACGTTTAACAGCCATAGCACCTGTTGTACTAAGCATAATCACTCCAGCGATCCCTGGCACCAATCCCATCATGTTGTTGAAATAAACGACAACCAAAACTGCGATAGCAATTAATACAAAGCCTAAAAGATAAAATATTCCACTGCCTTTAGTCTTATTAGCTTCTCGGAAATTAAGGCTTTCACCCATTCCTGCAATATAACTCTTAAATTGATCGTAATCTCGGTTGAACTGCCGAGCATTACTTTCCTTTTTCAAGGTCGCCTCAAGGTCGTCCATAACCAAGCTCGATCCATCACCTAAATCGTTAATGAACCAATCAAATAAAAACTGCTCATGATTGGTTAGTTTTTTCAGCTCTTCAGCTTGTGGTCTTCTTGATACCAGACGATAGTCTGTTTCTGTCTTATTTCCAAAAAGTGAACGTTTTTCCTTTTCATAGGGTTCAATGGCTATCATTCCTTTTCTTGATAAATCCATTAAGGTTGCCATGATATCCTTTGATTCAATGGTTCCATTTTCTAACAGGTAGGTCATGACAGCAGGAGTGTAATCTCCCGGAAGTTCTCTATAGTAATCACCTTGGAACTCTGGCTTTCTTTCACGACCATATTTTCTGATCACAAAGCCCGCTCCACCTAAACCTACAGCACCTAGAATCCAAAGAAAGGGATTCATTTTTTTATTTCTTGCTTGACGAGCTATTTCAGCTTGGCGCTCAGCTTCTTGCTGTTTACGGTATTCTTCTACCCGTTTTTTTGCTTCTTCACGCTCTATGTTGGCTTGTTCTGCCAATTCAGTTTCTCGTTCTAATATAGTAGGGAGCTCAGTACGTGGGATGATTTTTTGAGAGTCTGGCACCAAGTCCAAGGGGAAAATCACTAAATTTTCTACCATGGTGCCTGGTTCCACCACTTCAACCTGAACATTAAAGGTCTGTGCATCCAATATCTCATTGAATCCCGTAAGATCACCATGAGAATAAATCCTAAGATCGGACTTCTCTGCTCCCTCAGGTATCTTGATGGTCATCTTAACATCTCTGAGATACACTTCCCAGTTTCTATCAATCATCTTCCAGTTGAATGTTGCAATATCATTAAATTTAGTCACTGCATTGGTTAATGTATAGCTAAAACGAAATGTTTTACTATCATGACTTGTTTTCTCAAACACTTTTAATCGATAAACCTTTGACTGTTGAGTCTCATAAAACTCGAATAGCCCATCCTCGCCAGCACCTTCATCAGTCATGTAAATGGGTCTTTCCGCGCCATCCTCAAGAACAGCAACACTCACATAATCAAGGTCCACTTGGTTTGCTGGTGTATTGGGAATATCCTCACCTAAGTTGGTGTCGATATCACGAAATATACCATTGGCATCAAAAGAAAAATCATAGGTGATATCTTCTGTTACTTTTACATCCCCATTGGGCTGTACTTCATAAACTGCATGATACCGACTTACCTCAAATTCATTGGCCATGGCCTCTTGTACTGGAATCACTGCCAAGAAAACAGCTACCAGAAGCAAGAGAACTATATTTTTTATTTTAAATTTTTCAATCATCTTTCCTTCATCACCACCCTTTAGAGTTAAAGCACTAAAATCCCTTAGTGCTTTAAATGTTTAGTTTAATCTTATTATACACCCCCCAGACTTACAATGGACTGGTTAAATGTTTACATTATATACATTTAAATATGGGACTTCAGAGAACAACTAAGACTTTATTAGGAAAAACGGAGTCTGATACATCTGTTTTTTTTACCAAAAACAAATATTGTTAAAATATCCTTTACATTCTATCGGTTTTTTAGCTAGTTTCTTATGGTACTATTAGTTTAAAGATATCTGATGATTAAAAAATCATTGGGAAGGAGGTCCTCAATGTATAACGATTGCACCGACAACAACGACATGAACCTAAAGGATCGTTTAGACAAGCAAGCATTGCAGAATGACCCCAACGAAACGCCTGATCCCGACAAACCGGACAGTCAAACACCTGGTGTTGAACATCTACCGCCAGGAAACGGCTATCAAGTGGAGCATCTGCCCACTGAAATCATCAAGCCAGAGATTCAACCTTTGAAAGACTCCATTCCCGATCTTGTAAAAGAAAAGAAATTAGAAGATCTCAAAATGGAAGAACCGGAACCTTCGTTAGAAGATCCCCTACCTTCACCAGAGGATGAGTTCTATGATTTCGATAAAGATATCTATGGCGATGAGACTTCGTTAAAGTCTGATCTTTAATCTTTTCCTCCTCTAAAATAGCGTGCAGCAGAGCTGGTCTCTGCTGCATTGCTTATTTTACAAATGAAATATAAGAGATTTTAGTTCTCACGTTTCAGTTCTCACGTTT
>JAAZGI010000169.1 GCA_012511315.1 Clostridium sp. | reverse complement strand
CAAGCTTAGAATATGTTCTTCACTCATTAACTTTAAAAGATAGGTGATAGTTGGGTCAGTTTCTGATATTATATTCATGAGAATAAGTCCTTTCGTGTGAGATGTTTTGGTTGTTAATTACATTCTATGACAATAACTTTACACCAACACCAATCTCCAAAATAATGTTATAATAGAACTAGTTATAGTTCTTCCCCTAAGAACCATACGATCCGATAACGGTCTTAAAAGCCCGTTATCTTTATCCTAGCTAAACGCTTTGATTATAGATAACCACATTGATAAATGCTATCAACTTTCTTAAGGAGTACATATATGAGTTACTATATTGTTACAGACTCGGCCTGTGACTTGTCTCAGGATCAATTAAATAGTTTAAATGTAGGGCGATGCCCTTTAACTGTAAATTTTCAGGATGGTAAAATAATGGAAGATGGATTCCTTGAGCGCAGTTCCACTACATTTTACGATGGAATGCGGCAAGGCATGGTTTCTACAACCTCTCAAGTTAATTCCAATTTATTTTATGATAACTTTAAAACAGCATTAAAAGAACATGATCAAGTCCTTTATGTCGGTTTTTCAAGCGCTTTATCAGGAACCTACCAAAGTGCCTTTCTTGCGAAAAACATGTTGGAAGAAGATGATTCCACTGTGGCAGGGAGAATTATTCTCTTAGACACAAAAGCCGCATCACTAGGTGTTGGTCTTTTGGTCATTGAAGCTTGTCGCATGAGAGATCAGGGCGCCTCCCTTGAGGACACGCTCAAACATCTCCAAGCTATTTCAGCCCATTTAAACCATTGGTTTACTGTGGATGATTTAGTTTATCTAAAACGTGGCGGACGAATTTCTGGTGTTAAAGCAGCCGTTGGGCAGCTTTTAAACATAAAGCCTATTCTTCATGTAAATACCGAAGGCAAACTCATACCTATTGGTAAAGCCAAAGGTCGCAAAAAGTCCATTCACGCTCTCATGAACCATTTTCGTGATATGTATGATCCTAGTTTGGGAAAAGATTTCGCGATTAGTCATGGTGACTGTCTAAAGGATGCTGAAATGTTAGCTCAAATGATCCAAGACGAATTTGACATGAATGAACCCATCATTGAACCAGTGGGAATGGTCGTGGGAAGTCATTCAGGACCAGGAACACTCGCCCTCTTCTTCTTTGGAAAACCAAGAGAGGAATTTAATCCAGCTCTATAACCATTAGGTTTTAGAATAGATAAAAAACGTGTAAAAGGAGAAAAACATGGAATTTAAAGACTCAAAAACTGCAGGTAATCTCGCTAAAGCTTTTGCTGGGGAATCACAAGCTAGAAACAGATACACATACTATGCCGAGGTAGCAAGAAAAGAAGGTCTTGAGCATGTAGCCAATATTTTCGAAGAAACAGCTTGGAATGAAAGAGCTCACGCTCAAGTTTTCTACGATCATATGATTGAAAACATGGGACCTGGCGTATCATATGTTGACGCTACTTACCCCATTGGAGAATCTGACACAGCAACCAACTTAATGTATGCAGCTGAAGGTGAAAGAGAAGAATGGGAAGTTCTTTATAAAAACTTCGGGGATATCGCTGAAGAAGAAGGCTACAAAGCCATCGCAGTTTCCTTTAGAAACATCGCCAAAGTTGAAATGGAACACGAAAGAAGATATCTTGAACTCTACGAGCTTGTGAAAAACGAAAAGTTCTTTGCTCGTGATGAAGAAAAAGAATGGAAATGCATCAACTGTGGCTATGTTTATGTAGGTGAAACACCTCTTAATATCTGCCCAACTTGCAAATATCCTAAGGCATTCTGGGAAATTAAGACCAGAGACCACTAAGATTTCTTGTTCAATCTAGAAATTTTAAAATTTGTTTAAAAAAGAAGTACCAAAATCTCCAACTGAGATTTGGTACTTCTTTTTTCTTTTTTATTTCTTTCTTTTATTTGTCTCTTTTATTTGTCTCTTTTATTTGTCTCTTTTATTTGTCTCTTTTATTTGTCTCTTTTATTTGTCTCTTGGTACTTTATTGATGCTATATTATTTCATATTTGGGAAGTTTAAAATAATTCTGAAAATAATCCCAAGTTCTAGTTTTAGTTCTAAAACTTACTCGACGAATTGATTCTCCGCATAAACAGCAATAATATTCAAGATTACTTCTACTGCCTTTTCCATGCTCTCAACTGAAATAAATTCAAATTCACCGTGGAAGTTCTCACCACCAGTAAATATATTAGGGCAAGGTAAGCCTTTATATGACAATTGGGCGCCATCCGTTCCACCACGTACTGGCGAAATTTGCGGCTGAACTCCAGCCATCTCAAAGGCTTGTTTGGCATTTTCAACAATATACATGTAAGGTTCAATTTTTTCTTTCATGTTGTAATAAGAATCCGACATGGTTACTTCAACAGTACCCTCACCATATTTTTTGTTAAGATTCTGAGCAGTCTTATTCATTCGTTCTTTTTTAGCTTGAAATTTATCCATATCATGATCTCGAATAATATAGTTTAGAATGGTCTCTTCGACTCGGCCATTCATTTCATCTAAATGGAAAAATCCTTCATACCCTTCTGTATGCTCAGGACGTTCCTCTGCTGGGAGTGCAGCATTGAATTCACAGGCAATGAGAATTGCATTCTTCATTTTATTTTTCGCAGATCCAGGATGAACACTGCGTCCTCTTACGGTAATATCCGCCGATGCAGCATTAAAGTTTTCGAACTGTAGCTCGCCCAAAGGCCCTCCATCCACTGTATAGCCTAAGTCGGCTCCTAATTTTTCCACGTCAAAGAGGGCGGGACCACGGCCAATTTCTTCATCTGGTGTGAAGGCTACTTTAATTTCACCGTGAGGAATGGTGGGATTATCTTTTAAAATCTTTAAAGCTGCCATGATTTCAGCGATTCCAGCCTTATCATCAGCACCTAAAAGGGTTGTTCCATCCGTTACCACTAAACGCTGGCCGATATAACTCGCTAAGTTTGGAAAATCACGCACTGCCATGGTCTTCCCTCCTTCATTCAGTTCAATATCGCCACCCTTGTACTCGATAACACGAGGGTTCACATTTTCCGAATTAAAGTTAGCGGTGTCTAGATGTGCTAAAAAAGCTATGGTCTTGGTTTCGCTTTCAATATTCGAAGGAAGTGTCCCAAATAAATAGGCATGATCGTCTAGCTCTGTAGTCAATCCGAGTTCTTCCAGCTCTTTTTGAAGGAGTTTAGCTAACTTCATTTGGTTGGGCGTAGAGGGTGTCACCTTGCTTTTGTCGTCACTACGAGTGTTAATAGCGACATATCTCAATAAATTGTCTATTACGTTACTCAAATTATTCCTCCTGCTTTTTGTTTTGAGTGATGGGTTTTAATTCCTTGTGTTTTTAGAATCAGGATAATGTTTTAATTGGTAGTATTCTCTTCATTAAAGGTTGGTTTTAAATTATTGATGTACCTGATTTAATTCAGGTAAGTAAATTTTACGTCGATCCAATGAAAAAATAAAATCTGATAGAGTTCCAGGTTCTAATCCATCTTGAACCAGCTTCATATCGTACATGCGAGCATCAATGAGGTCGATGTGATGGAGTATTTCAGCTTCTGGGAACATTGGTTTGACCGGTGAGCCATATTCTGGTTGATAGTGATGGGAAAGGACCATATGTTGCAAGAGCATAATGACTTCCTCGGATGCGCCAACCTCTCGACCAACGCGACCAATTTGTTCCACGCCAATGCTAATATGACCTAAGAGAGTGCCTGGCACCGTATACTCTCGGACAATACCAATGCTTGATGAATCCATCTCCACTAGTTTAGACATATCATGAAGTATAATACCTGATACCAATAGATCATGACTCAAGAAGGGATAGATGGTCATCATAGCATCCCCTAAACGAAGCATGGTCAATACATGATAGAGCAAGCCACTTCGAATGGAATGGTGATTACTTTTAGCCGCTGGGTAGTACATCAACTTTTCCTTGTTTTCCAGAAAAATTGTTTCCACAATATGTTTCATATCCTTATTTTCCAGACCGCCAATGTATCGGTTTAAGATTTCTCCATACATAAATTCTGGCTCTAAAGGAGCCGACGGAACTAAGTCGGCTGGATTGACTGGATCATTTTCATTGCCTTCTCGTATTCTTTCAACTTTCAATTGTAATTGTCCCTGGTAACTAGTGATGACACCTCTTACACGAACCAGCATGTTTGCCTGAAAAGCGTCTTCCAAATTTACTGGAACATCCCAAAGCTTGGCTGATATATCACCTGTCGCATCACCCAATATAAAATCCAAATATTTTTTTTGGTTGGAATTCGTGGTCTTCAAGTCCACTCGCTTGATTATAAGAAAACTATCAACCCGCTCCCCAACACTATATTCATTAATTTTTTTAAATAAAACTTCCATTTCTACCTCCGATATTTATACTCTTATTATACATCACTTTCCCGCCATCCCCGTCGGTGGATATAAACCTTTCAGAAAGTTTAAAAATCAGAATAAATAATCTCTTGAATTTTTCATCCCATTACAGATTTTGGTCTGTTTGGAGTATAATCATAAGAAGAATGAATCTATTTCAGCAATCTACTTGTGTCTCTAAAATCTATCAATGACAGGAAATATGAATTATGAATATAAATCTCGATCAAGGCTCTCTTCAAATTATAAGAACATTGCAAGCCCATGGCCATGAAGCTTATTTGGTGGGCGGCTCTGTTCGCAATGCCCTTTTAAAAGGGAAAACCACAGATTTTGATATTACAACCTCCGCTGAGCCTGAGGATATTATGTCTCTTTTTCAACATACTATACCAACTGGAATCCAGCACGGTACCATTACCATCGTCTTGGATCACATTCCCTATGAAGTCACTACTTACCGAACCGATGGCGAATATCTGGATAGTCGTCATCCCATTTCCATTCAATTTGTTCGCGACCTGGCTCAAGATTTAAAGCGCCGTGATTTTACCATTAATGCCATGGCCTATGATCCTTTAACAGGTTTTTTAGTGGACCATTTCCGTGGCCAAGAGGATTTAAAATCTCGACTAATCCGGGCGGTTGGAAATCCTTCAGAACGCTTTCACGAAGACGCCCTGCGCATTATACGTGGAATCCGCTTTGCTGCTCAACTAAACTTTAATATTGAAGCCGAAACTTTTAAAGCCATGACTGAGTTGTCTCACCTATTAGAACACATCTCAAAGGAGCGGATTTACGCCGAGCTTTCTCACATTTTGATGACAGAAAAGCCCTCTGTCGGTATTGAGCTCTTACTTTACTCTGGAGCTCTTCACGTTATCATGCCTGAACTCATGCCCATGGCTGGCTTTCAACAGTTTACCCCTCATCACGACAAGGATGTATTTGCCCACACCATGCAAGTCCTCGATGCGACTCGGGCCCATCTGCCTCTTCGTCTAGCGGCTCTCTTCCATGACGCTGGTAAGCCTAAAACCTTCTCCATGGATGAAAATGGCAAAGGGCATTTTTACGGGCATGAAGAAGAATCTTCAGCAATTGCTGAACAGGTCATGACTCGTCTTCGAGTTGATCATGCTACCCGAGAACAAGCCTTGCTGTTAATCAACCGGCACATGACATCCCTTGAGATGAAGCGACCCATTAAAATTAAACGATTAATTCGTGATTTCGGGAAAGATCAAATTGATTTGTTCTTTGAGTTTAAACAAGCTGATCAAGCTGGCAAAGCTAAAGCTGGTGTTATGAATCCTAACTATTCCACTCTTTATAATAAAGTCCAACAAATCATTGCCGACGAGGAACCCCTAGAACTCTCCGACTTGGCAATTTCGGGAAGAGACCTTCTAGACTTAGGTTTTCAGCCCGGTCCCCTCATCGGCCAAACCCTAGAGACACTCTTAAATGAAGTTTTAGCCAACCCAGAACTCAACCATATGGAGTATCTCAGCCAGCGCGCCCTGTTTTTCTTAAGAAAAGACACCGAACGAAGAAAAAGTTTAGGTGATCCTTGCTCTGATCATGAAACGAAGGAGAAAGAGATTAAAGCAGTGAAAAAGAAAAGCAATGGGACAGCTAACGACCAAGCGATAAAGGAGACGGACCATGAATCAAGGCGGGATTGATGCCATCATTACACTGTTCATTGTCATGGGTCTTGGCTTCATCCTTAAAAAACGCAAAGTTTTTACCCCATCTTCCGAAAAATTTATTCTTGAGCTTTTACAAAAACTGGCAATCCCAGGGCTAATGCTCTACAATGTGACCACTCAGTTTAGTGAGGATTTCCTTGGCTCCAACTATCCGGTGATTTTAGCAAGCTTTTTATCAATTCTGGCAGCTATCATCATCGGGTTAGTGTTGGCTCGGATCTTTGGAATCCAAGAAAAAAACCAAGGTCTATTGACCAGCATGTTTGCATTTTCCAACACTGTTTTTATTGGTATTCCTGTCATTACAGGAATTTTTGGAGAACAAGGCATTCCCTTTTTAATGCTCTATTATCTTATGAACACCATCCTTTTTTGGACTCTGGGGATATACCTTATTGCAGGAGAACAAGGTGCAACCCTTTTTTCTTGGCAATCCATAAAAAAGATTTTTAATCCCGCCATGCTAGCCATCTTGATAGGCTTCCTTTTACTAATGAATGATATTAGCCTACCGACTCCCATTACCAGCAGCCTAAGGTACCTTCGAGACATTGTAACGCCTTTATCGACACTTTATATGGGTGCGCTGATTGCTGACCTATCCTTTAAAAAACTTCCTGGCCTTAAGCCGACTTTACTCATAATTCTCGGTCGTTTTTTCATTTCGCCCCTTTTAACTTATGGTATTTTAATGTTTTTCGGTTTCTCTGGTCTTATGGTGCAAGTCCTCGTTATTACATCAGCCCTACCGGTCATGATGCAGATTTCTGTAGTCGCCAGTTATTATGGGAAAGATAAGCAGTATACAGCCTTTATGACTGCCCTCACAACCCTCTTGGCCATCTTTATTTTGCCTCTTTATTTTTATTTTATTTAAAAGCAATGCTTCATCCGATTTGAATTTCTTGATGATCTGTTTTAATTTCGTTATAACCCTGCTTAATTTCTTCATAATTCACCTCATTGAAAGATTCATTCAACCATTCAAGAAACCCTTGATCAATCCAAGGGTGTCTTGAGTTATTATCTACTCGACTATTAACCTTGATTGGCCTTGAATCAAGCCATAAAAAAGCTTCCAGCGAAATGAACTTCGCTGGAAACTTTTTTAGATTGGGTTTTCCCTAGGGAGATACCCTTTCACATTATTCTTTTGAATAATCGGTTTTACTTTAAATAATGGAGGCTTCGTAGATGCTATCGGTTGCTTCTTGAAGCATGGTATTAAACTCTTCATCGGACTGAGAGGCAGACAACCCTTCTGAAAGCGCTCTTGAGAATGAAGCGATCAGCCCTTCGTTTTCTGCCAAGAGCTTGTTGGAATCCTCTCTAGAATATCCTCCAGAAAGAGCGACTACACGCAAAACCTTGGGATGTGCAATCAGCTCAGAATAAGCATTGGCTTTGGTTGGAATCGTCAATTTCAACATAACTTGCTCACCTTCTGGGAGCTTGTCGAGTCCATCCATAATTTCTTTTGTCATGATTTCTTCAATTTCTTCTTTTTTATCCGAATGGATATCAACTTCAGGCTCAAGGATTGGCATTAAGTCGGCTGCAAGAATCTGCTTACCAACTTCAAACTGCTGTTCAACGATTGCTTTAATGCCTTCTTCATTGAGTTCTTTAATTACAGATCTCATTTTTGTTCCGAAAATATGTCTTTCATTGGCTCTTTTTAAAAGTGAGTCTAATTCTGGCATTGGTTTCATTAACTGCACGCCATTTTCAAGATCTGCTAGCCCTTTGTCTACTTTTAAGAAAGGAACAACACCCTTATCTTCCCAAAGATAATCAGGCGTCTTCTTGCCATCAATGTCGCGATCCATTGTTTGTTCAAATAGTATTGCGCCAATAATTCGATCCGATTTAAATGCTGGTGACTTGATAATACGTGTTCTCATCTGGTGAACCAGATCAAACATTTCCTCTTCTGAACTGTAGGTATCTTCTGAAACACCATAGGCTGCTAGGGCCTTAGGTGTCGATCCACCGGACTGGTCCAAAGCTGCAATAAAGCCTTTGCCTTCTTTCATGCGTTTTACTTGTTCTTGATTCATAATAATTTGTCTCCTTTATCGTTAACAATTCAACTAATTACTTTAATTATATCACGGTTCAGTTGGCTTAAGACTTGCCTAGTTGTTGATAGTATGTAAATCTTATGGCTTGTTTCCACCTTAGTTTTAAAAACTAAAGCGAAATTTCTCTTGAACGCCAGCGTAGTTTTCAGGATTTCGTGCAACTTTTGCAATTTCATGTTCGTTTAATCGAATTCCTTCCCCTTCAGCCATATAAAAGAGTATTTTAAGCTTCTCAAATACTTCCATGGTGGCTCGCGCATCATTGTGGGCCCGATGTCGTCCTTCCCAAGGAACATCTAAAATATCAGTTAGATTTGATAAGCCGCAGGTTCCCGGCATAAAACCAAGGGCAAACTCCAAGGTATCAAATACTTGATTATCAAAATCAACGCCACAATGGTTTCCCACTGAAATCAAGTTTTTCATATCATTATTAATTAAATCATGGCCCACGATAATTCGATCTCCGATAAATTCTTTTAGCTCCGGCAAAATCTGCCAGATTCTACGACGTCCTTTCACCATGCGATCCGTGATTCCGGTTAATTGAACGATTTCTCGTGGGATTTTAATCCCTGGATCCACCAATCGTTTGAATGTTTTTTCCAGACGACCTTTCACCACAAGAACAGCTCCAATTTCAATAATTCGATTCATAGGGCGGGATGTGGTCTCAATGTCCAGGCACACATAGGTATCAAAAAATGGACAAAAAAGGATATTCTCCTTGTGAACCATATTATTCACTGCATCTTCCATTGCCAGCACCACCTTTCAATGGAACAGTCTAGTACTAAGTATTTTTACTCTCTTCTAGTATAGCTGTTTATTTTGAAACTGCCAAAAAAGCCACCCAATTTGGGTGGCTTTTAGTCTAGATTCAAGCTTCTTATTTGCTTTCTTTGCCTTAAGATTAAATGTTTAATCAGCACTCTTATCTAGGAAATGAGTTTAGAAAACTTTTAATCGCCTTGCATAATCAAGCGACAAATGGAGCCTGAGGCTTTTATGCCATTTCTCTTAAAAAGACCTTGTAGGCGCGGTAGGTTTCAAATAAATCACCCTTTGAAATGACTTCCCAAGGAGCATGCATGTTTTGAACCGCAACACCAGCATCAATAACGGTCATACCCATATTAGCCATGATGTAGGCAATGGTTCCACCGCCACCTTGGTCCACCTTACCTAATTCAGCAGTCTGCCAAGCAATCTCATTCTTATTCATGATACGACGGATGTCTGCAATGAATTCTGGGTCTGCATCGTTGCAGCCGCCTTTGCCACCGGATCCAGTGTACTTGTTAAACACGATTCCGCGATTAAAATATGCTGTGTTTTTGGACTCATTCACAGAAGGATAGTTTGGATCAAAGGCTGCTGATACATCAGAAGACAACATCTTGGAGTTCAAGATAGCCTGACGTAATTCACGTGCCGTTGATTCACCCTTCATTTCCATCATATCTGCCACAAGGTGGCGGAAGAAATCCGAGTGCATACCCGTTGCCCCCTGGCTACCTACTTCTTCCTTGTCCACTAGGATGCAGCCAGTCGTCCGATCTGGATTTTCAACGTCGAAAAGAGCCAGCATGGATGTATAAGCACAAACTCGGTCATCATGACCGTAACCCATAATCATAGAACGGTCTAAACCGTACTCCCGAGCTCTACCGGCTGGAACTATCTGAAGTTCTGCTGAAACGAAGTCTTCTTCAACAATCCCATATTTTTCATTAAGTAGGGTTAATATGTTTTTCTTAATTCGGTCTTTATCGTCTTTATCACCGGTTGGACGAGATCCCACTAGCACATTAAGGTCTTCCCCCTTAACACCCTGCGCTAGAGTCTCTTTCATCTGATCTTTGGATAAATGGATTAAGAGGTCGGAAATTCCGATGACTGGATCTGATGGGTCTTCTCCAATGGCAATGTCAACACGCTCTCCATTTTCTTTAAAGATCACACCGTGGAGTGCCATGGGTTGAGTTACCCACTGATACTTTTTAATTCCACCATAGTAATGGGTTTCCATGAGGCAAAGATTGTTATCTTCATACAGTGGATTTTGTTTCACATCTAATCGTGGTGAATCAATGTGTGCTCCCAAAAGGTTTAACCCTTCAGCCATTGGCTTTTTACCGATTACAAAGGCAAATAGGTTTTTATCACGATTTATCGCGTATACCTTATCGCCAGTTTTTAAAGAGTCCATGGTTGTAATATTTTTGAACCCCTTAGCCTCACAAGCTTTGATTCCATCTCTAACAAATTCCCGCTCGGTTTTAGCATTGGAGAGAAAATCAATATAGTCCTTTGATAAGGCCTCACATTCTTTCATTTGTTCTTCATTGTACCGGTCCCAGATTAGTTTAAATTCTCTTTCTAACATATACATGTCTCCTTCTTTTGGGTTTATTAAGGGTAACTTTTGTCAATGGCTAGATCCTATATAAAGTTATAGAAACAAGCATTAGCTACCCTTTTGGTAATTTGCTCTCAAACTCCATTATACAGAAAAAAAGCGATTAATGTATATGCTAACTGCATATGCATTAATCGCTTTTTTTCTCTGACTTTTTTATCTAATCAAAGCCTCGCCCAGAGATCATTTTTCTTAATTCGTCTTTAAACTAAATGGACAATGACTTTTAGTTCCTTTGGTTAGGCTTTTCTTTTAAGCGGAAGTAAATATGTTGAACCTTGGAGTTTTTACTCGGAGTAATTACATCCATTTCAAAATCTCCCAGGGACTCAATAAATTGGTTTAGCTTACTGTAACCATAGTTTCTAACATCAAAATCCGGAAAACGTTTAGCCAATTGATTCCCAATCTTGGAGGCTGAAATCCAACCGTCCTCATTAGACCCTTCGCTTATAATAGCCCGTAGGGACTTTCTAATCGTATTAATTTTTGTTTGTGGTTCTGGCCGACTATATTGTTCTTTTTTTTCTGTGCTTTTTTCCACAACAGGGGCTTTGTTCTGACTTTGGGTTTTAGAATACACTGTTTTTTCATTTTGGTTTCTAGTAGCCCGTGGTGGCATCGACTTTTTACGACTAGTCCGTGTTGGAAGCACTTTGTTTGCCTCTTTTTGTTCAACTTCCTTACGCTCTTTCTCTTTTTCTTTTTCTTCCTCAGATGATGCAAATAAGATATCCAGATACTTAAATTGATTGCAAGCTGATATAAAAGCTGAGGGAGTTTTGGATTCTCCCATACCAATAACGCGCTTGCCTGATTCTCTTAACCGTGAAGCCAAACGGGTAAAGTCTGAATCACTCGTTACAAGGCAAAAGCCACCCACGTTCCCTGAATACAGGATATCCATGGCATCAATAATCATAGCAGAGTCTGAGGCATTTTTCCCTTGGGTGTAGGTGTACTGCTGTACTGGATTCACCGAGTAATTAAGCAGGACGTCTTTCCAAGCTGAGTTGGCAGGATTTGTCCAATCACCATAAATTCGGCGATAGGTTGCCACCCCATAATTAGACAACTCATCGAGAATAATTTTGATGTATTTACTCGATATATTTTCCGCATCAATCAGTAATGCATAGGTTAATTCTTCACTCATAGTTTTCCCTTCCATTAAACAGCTTCCTTTTCTAATTCGTTCTGTTAGGTCCATTATAGCACCATCCGGCTGTTCAAGAAAAACAATGCTAAAAAGTGTCTTCCACAGTAAGAATTTCTCTCCCTATAGTTAACTTCTCCTTGAAAGGTTCTTTTCCCATTCAGTTTTTTTCTGATAAGTAATAGACTCAGTTCTCCTGAATCTAAGGTCTTCACTCTGAGAACTTTTTATTATATTGGTGACGATTATTTATTTTTGTATATAACCTTCCCATGCTGGAAACTGGGCTCCCTTGTAAACTTCTATCATAAGTTCACCAATTTCTT
>JAAZGI010000021.1 GCA_012511315.1 Clostridium sp. | reverse complement strand
GTCTCCTCCTTCGGATAGCTGGAAATATAATCATGGGCCTTTTCAAAGCCATAGGCGATATCAAAGAGTTTTTCTTCTTGAAAGTAATCACCAATCAGCTGACAGGACATGGGTAGTCCTTCATGGAATCCCATGGGGAAAGCAATGGCAGGTACGCCGGCAATGTTCGCCGGAACCGTATATAAGTCATTGAGGTATTCTTCAATAATATTTTCAGACCGCTCGCCGAGTTTTCTCGGACCGGTTGGTGTGGTGGGTCCGATAATGGCATCGTAGTTTTGGAATAATTCCGCCAGCTCCTTTTTAATTAGGGTGCGAACCTTAAGGGCTGTATTATAGTAGGCATCGTAGAATCCTGAAGATAATACGTAAGTTCCCAAGACAATGCGTCGCTTAACTTCAGGGCCAAAGCCTTCCGTTCGTGACCTGGTATATAAATCCTTGGTATCAACTGGATTTTCCACTCTTTGTCCAAAGCGAATCCCATCAAAGCGAGCTAAGTTACTGGAAGCTTCCGCCGAAGCCACGATATAATAAACGGCTAGGGCATTGTGAGCATAGGTTAAATCAACTTGGTCCACTTGAGCTCCTAGAGAGCGGAAGGATTCCACCGTTTCAAGTAGCAAACTCTTCATTGGATCATTGAGCCCCTCTAAAAAACTCTTAGGTAGAGCCAAGCGAAGGCCTGTCAAATCCCCTTTAAGCCCTGCCACGTAGTCTGGCACGGCCACGTCAGCTGTTGTTGAATCCATGGGGTCCATACCAGCTAAAACAGAAGTCATTAAGGCTGTATCGCGAACATCACGGGCGAAAATTCCAACTTGATCTAAGGTTGATCCAAAGGCTGTCACACCGTATCGGGAAATTCGACCATAGGTGGGCTTTAGTCCCACTAAATTGTTGAAAGCTGCTGGTTGACGGACAGAACCACCGGTATCGGTTCCTAAAGTAATTGGTGCCATGCCAGCTGCAAGGGCAGCTGCTGAGCCACCAGATGAACCGCCAGGAATCCGAGTATGGTCCCAAGGATTTAGGGTGTCGCCAAAAGCCGAATACTCAGTGGAAGAGCCCATGGCAAATTCATCCATGTTGAGCTTGCCTAGAATAATCGCACCGGCTTCTTTTAATTTTTTAACGATGGTTGCATCGTATGGAGCGACATAGCCTTCTAAAAACTTACTGGCATTGGTATTCTGCATGCCTTCAACACTCATATTATCTTTTAAAGCAACTGGGATTCCATGAAGAGGTCCGCGTAGTTTTCCAGCAGCCCGCTCCTCATCTAAAATCCTAGCTTCTTCTTTAGCTTCTTCTTCTGCCACATAAAGATAGGCATTAATGGTAGGGTTAAGCTCCGCAATCCGTTCTAGATATTCATTGACTAAGTCGACAGAATTAAGCTCGTCAGCCTCTAATTTCGCTTTTAATTCAAGTACTGTACTGTTATAATTCGCCATCTTCCACCTCAATTACCGTTGGAACGAGCAAATAATCTTCCACTCGTTGCGGTGCATTCATCAATGCCTTTTCTGTTCCTAGTTCCCCTTGAACTACGTCTTCTCGAAACCGGTTTTCAATATGCACCGGATTTAGTGTAACCTCAACGCCTTCTAAGGACAGGGATCCTAGTTCATCCACATACTTTAATATATTGTTTAAGTCTTTTGTCAAACCTTCCTTCTCTACTTCTGAAAAAGAAAGTCTGGCAAGACCCATGATATGTTCTACATCTTTCATTGTTACCGACATCATATTCTCCTATCTCTTGTTCTAGTTACGTTTTCCGCCATTCAATAGGGGAAAACATAACCGTTCCTACTCTATTTCTCTTTCACCCTAAACAAAAGAAATTCGATCATTCGATGATTCCTATGTCGCTGATGACTTCTATACTTCTATACTTCCATCCTTCTATGCTATTGTTTTATCTTAACGATAGTTGGTAAACTGAACCGCAAAATCAAAGTCCTGGCCTTTTAAAGCAGCAATAGCTTCTTGCAAATCATCCCGCTTCTTCCCGGTGATGCGAACACTGTCTCCTTGAACACTGGCCTGAACCTTTAGTTTGGAATCTTTGATAGCTGTCGTAATTTTCTTCGCTTGCTCCCGATCCAGCCCCACTTGAAGGTTCAAGTCTTGCTTAACGCGGCCGCCTAGTGAAGATTCCACTTTGCCAAGCTTTAATGACTTCACACTAATCCCCCGCTTAACCATCTTGGCCTGGAGGACATCAATAATATTTCTCAACTTCATGTCATCTTCCGCTTCTAGGTGAATTACTTCATCCTTTCTTTCCATTACAACTTTCGAGCCTCTAAAGTCAAAGCGTGTCGTAATTTCCTTTACCGCTTGATTTAAAGCGTTGTCTACTTCCTGCATATCAACTTCTGATACCACATCAAATGATGCATCTTTTGCCATAATTAAATCTCCTTTTGTGGAGGCAGTAACCTTCTACCACCTCTTT
>JAAZGI010000168.1 GCA_012511315.1 Clostridium sp. | reverse complement strand
TTTTCCTCTGTTTAGGACCTAAACTCTAGAAAAATATAAATTTAAAAGGAAATGTGTTTTGAAAAAAGAAAAGTTCGAAATTGATAAAAATCGTAAACTGGACGACGACGTTCTGTTTCGTGTAAACAATCCTTCCCAGTATACTGGAGGAGAATTAAATATGATTCGCAAGGATCCAACAAAGGTTGATGTTCACTTTGCCTTCTGCTTTCCCGACCTTTATAAGGTGGGTATGAGTCATTTGGGTTCTCGAATTTTATATCACACCATGAACGCTCGACCTGATACCTTCTGCGAACGCAGCTATTGTCCGGAACATGACTTGGAGTCGATTATGCGTGAAGAAGGAATTGCTTTAGCTTCATTAGAGACCGGGACTCCTTTAAGAGAGTTTGATATGCTGGGTTTTACCCTGCAGCATGAGCTGAGTTACACGAATATTTTAAACATGTTAGAACTTTCTGGGATTCCGCTCTTATCATCCCAGCGAGGGGAGGATGATCCCTTTGTGATGGCGGGAGGACCTTGCGCTGTGAACCCAGAACCCCTTCACCAGTTTATTGATTTTTTTGAAATTGGCGATGGGGAAGAGATGATGGATCAAATGTTAACGGTCTTTTCAGACTGTAAGCATCAAGGCTTAAGTAGACAGGAAACTTTAAAAGAAATATCAAAAGTTCCTGGAATTTATGTTCCCTCGTTTTATGAAGTTAGTTATCATGAAGATGGCCGCATTAAGGAGCGAATCAAGCTTTGGGAAGGCGCGCCTGATACAGTTCAACGGCAAATTGTGAAGGATTTTGATGGGGTTGCTTATCCTGATAAAATTATTGTCCCTTATAGTGAACAAACCCATGATCGTGTCATGGTAGAAACCTTTAGGGGGTGTACTAGAGGTTGTCGTTTTTGTATGGCTGGTATGATCTATCGTCCAGTCAGAGAAAAACGATCAGCAACTGTTTTAAAATTAGCCGATGATTTGATTAAAACCTCTGGCTATGATGAGATTTCTTTAACGAGTCTATCCACCTGTGACTATTCTGATATTGAATTCTTGGTGACTAGCTTGCTGGATAAATATCAGGATGAGAAAATATCGGTTAGCTTGCCCTCAATCAGAGTGGATGCTTTTGGGGTAGAGTTGAGTCATGCCATCCAGCGAGTACGAAAAACCGGCTTGACCTTTGCACCAGAGGCAGGATCACAAAGAATGCGCGATATCATCAATAAAAATGTAACAGAGCAAGATATTTTAACGGCCACTGGAAATGCCTTTGCCAAAGGCTGGTCAACGATTAAGCTTTACACCATGATTGGGTTACCCTATGAAACCCTTGAAGATACCATCGCCATAGCCGATTTAGCAGAAAATATTGCCCATCAATATTATCAGACACCAAAGGAAGAGCGGCAAAAAGGGTTACGAATAAATCTAGCAACTGGTATTTTAGTGCCAAAGCCTTTCACGCCTTTCCAATGGTCTGGCCAAGAACATCAAGAGACTGTTGTGGAAAAAATGCAAGCCATTAAGCATCATTTGAAATCAAGAGCAATTCAATATTCTTGGCATGATTTTGAAATCTCAAATTTAGAGGCTGTGATTTCCATGGGGGATCGAAGAGTTTCTGATTTAATTTTACGGGCCTTCCAATTGGGGGCTAAAATGGATGGCTGGACAGAATTCTTTGATTTTGAAATCTGGCACCAAGGGATTCTTGAAACTGAAATCGATGTTGAGTTTTATGCCCATCGAGAAAGAAGTTATGAAGAAAATTTGCCTTGGGATTTTATAGATATTGGGGTTAAAAAATCTTACTTAATAGCAGAGAACGAGCGAGCTAAACAAGCATTAACCACCCATGATTGTCGGGAGGGTTGTACGCAGTGTGGCATTATCGAGACTTACGGAAGGGGGACTTGTTTTAATGGCAGTTTACTTCATTCAGCACACAAAAGCTGATTCCATAAAATTCGTCGGGCATTTGGATCTTCAAAATGCCCTTCAGCGCAACTTAAGTCGGGCTGGTCTGAATGTTGCCTTCTCCAAAGGCTTTAACCCGCATATGCTGATGTCCTCGGCTCAGCCATTATCTGTGGGAATGTCCTCTGAGGCAGAATATCTTTATGTGGAGCTTCTGGATGCACCGCTGGAAAAAGACGTTCAAAAAAGCCTCAATGCTACAGCCCCTGACGGAATAAGGTATCTTAAAGTTCGTCAAATGGATCCAACCATTGGCAAACCTATGGCTTTACTAGACCTTGTTAAGACAAAAATCAGGTTTCCGTCTAGCCGTGAATTTGCGGAACATTTAGAAGCCTTTATGGCTGATGATTCCCCCATATTGGTAGAAGTAACCAATAAAAAAGGGGTATCGAAACAACGGGATCTGCGGCCTCTTATTCTTCCTGGAGCTGAGGTCTCACATAAAGAAGGATATACTGATTTAGTGTTAAAGACCATGGCTGGAAATCCTAACCATTTAAATTTAAACCATTTAATCGACTATTTAAAACAACATATGATAGGTCTTGAGAAAAATCGGTTTATTCATATTAAGCGACTGGAAATGTACCACCTAAAAGATGGGCAGTATGTTTCCTTGGGGGAAATTTAATGAAAGAACTGTTTATTGAACGAGATGGTTTTCTACGCATCGCTCGCGTAGAAGATGGAGTTCTCAAGGCACTTAAAGTGATTAAGGATACAGATAAACCAGCCAAAGGCGATATTTATAGTGGAATTATTCGTAATGTATCAAAATCTCAAGGGGCGGCCTTCATTGATATTGGGACAGGTAAAAATGCCTATCTCCATATGAGAAAAACGAAAGAAAACCAGGCCTTGCATGTAGGAGATTCCATTGCCGTTGAAGTGTTGCGCGGTGAAACCGGTGGCAAAGGGGCTAAAGTAACTGATAGAATATCTTTAACAAATGGAAATTTAGTTGTTATGAAAGGGAAGGGGTATAGTTTTTCTAAACACACGAAACCTGCTGATTTTTATGCAATTCATGATAAAATTTCTCCTATTCCGGGGATGCGCCTGATGATTCGCAGTGAGAGCTTAAATCTTAGTCCTGAAAGATTTAAAAAGGAAATGGAACAGCTTGTCCAGAAATTCCAAGAAATTTGTCGAAAAGCGGATCAAAGGGTTAGCCCCAAACGTCTGTATCGTGACTTAGGCTATTTGGACGAACTGTTGGAAGACGTAAGCTCTGATGAAGCTTTATTGGTTCACAGCAATGATACGTTAATGAGCGAAGCTCTGCGGGAAAGAGGACAGACTCAGATTACAGATTATCCCCCTAGCTTTCACGTTTTTCATCGTCATGGCCTAGAAAGTACTGTGGAACGGTTGCGCAATAAGACCCTACAAATGCCTGGTGGGGGTAGCCTAGTTATTGAAGAAACAGAAGCTCTCATAGCGATTGATGTGAACAGCGGCTCTCACCGAGGACAAGGAAAAAAACTAAACAGCTTAGAGCTTAATAGGGTAGCTTTAAAACTCGCCTTGGAACAAATTGAATTACGTAACCTGGCTGGCATTATCATCATTGACTTCGTCACCATGGATGACCCAGAAGATGGAATAAAACTATTTCAAGAGGCAAAAAGCTTGACCCAAGGAAAGAAGCCTTTAACGAAAGTGTATCCTTTGACCGAGCTTGGACTCTTACAGATTGCCCGACGTCGAGAAGGCGAAAGTGTTACCAGTCTTCTATTTGGTCGAGATAGCCGGCAAAAACTTCTCGTGTCAGCCACCTATCTTTATAAGTTGATTCGGATCCGCCTTGATGATGAAGTGTGGGACATGAACCGCTTTGAAGTTAGTTTAAATCCGATCTATCAACTAGAACAACAAGCCATAGAAAAACTCTTGTCCATAGATTACCCAGACCTAGAGATTCGAGTAGTTACACGATCTGAAGTGGACTTGGTAAAAGTAGTTCCCGTTTTACTCTAAAATGGAACGTCTCGAAGGTTAAAATCTAACAACTAACGAAAGAACCATTATTTATTACGATTAGAATCGTAGATAAAGCTGGTGGAGCCATAGCTGGATCTATCAAAAACCTGATAAAATACTCACTTTAAATTAAATCTTGATCCATCCTAGGATTAAATTAGACAAAAGATTTTTAAGTTTGTACAAACTTAAAGAATCCTCCGATACATATCTAAGATAATAAAATTAAGGAACAATCTGAAAAAGCAAACTCTCTAGTAATTCCAAGAGAGTTTGCTTTTTCAGAATAACATTTTTTAAAACTTCTGCCGATAGTTATTATTAAATCGCTAATTTGAAAACTTTGTGGTGACAACTTATAATCAGGTTAAAGGATTTCAAAGATT